>CAYMVU010000006.1:0-33517 GCA_964394215.1 uncultured Gammaproteobacteria bacterium | reverse complement strand
CAGAGGAAATTTATTAAACAACTATGAAAATAAGAAAAGGTGATACAGTTTTGGTAATCGCAGGAAAAGACAAAGGTCGTACCGGAAAAGTCGATCGAGTCTATCCGAAATCAGATAAAGTCGTCGTAGAGAACATCAATATGTACAAAAAAACGGTACCGAAAACGGAACAAACACCTCAAGGAGGAGTGATGGATGTGCCCCGTCCGATCCATGCATCAAATCTTATGGTTGTTGATCCGAAGACCAAGAAACCATCACGCGTGAAATATGAAATCAAAGACGGGAAAAAAGAGCGAGTATTTAAGAGTACATCTCGAAAAAAAATATAAATTGATATTTACCCATGGCAGGACTGAAAGAAAGATACAATAAAGAAATAAAACCGGCACTCAAAAAAGAGTACAAAATCCAAAACGATTTTGCGGTCCCTACGGTGCTAAAAGCCGTCATTAATGTCGGAGCTGGAGAAGCTGTGGTGAATAAAAAAGTTATCGAAAAAATACAGGAACAGATTGAGCAGATCACCGGTCAGAAGACAGTTGTTACGAAAGCACGAAAATCAATTTCTGTTTATAAAATCAGAAAAGGATTGCCGATCGGAGTCAAAGTTACTCTTCGCGGTAAGAAGATGTATGATTTTCTTGAGAAGCTGACAGTAATTGTACTTCCGAGACTTCGAGATTTTCGCGGTATACCTGAATCGGCAGTTGATCAACACGGAAACCTGAACCTTGGATTTACCGAACAGACGATTTTCCCGGAAATTGAATACGATAAAGTTGATAAATTACGAGGTCTTGAAGTAACTGTTGTAACCAGTACAAAAGATCGTGAACAAGGTAAAAAATTATTTGAGTTAATGGGAGTACCCTTTAGTAAATAAATTCATTTTTCTCTATGGCAAAAACATCAGATGAAGTAAAATTCCAGAAAAAGCAAAAGTATCAAGTACGACATGTAAACCGTTGCCCGGTATGTGGTAGATCACGAGCTTACATAAGAAGATTCGGATTATGTCGTCTTTGCTTTAGAGAAAAAGCATTAAAAGGAGAAATTCCTGGAGTTAAAAAAGTTTCTTGGTAAATCTATGACGCGCTCAGCAAAAAAAGGACCATATATTGATGAAAAGTTACATCAAAAAGTTCTTAAACAAAAAGAATCCGGTGAGAGAAGACCAATTAAGACATGGGCACGTGCGTGTCAGGTCCATCCTGATTTTGTCGGACACAGAATTGCTGTTTACAACGGGAAAAAATTTATCGAAGTCTTTGTGTCGGAAGGTATGGTAGGACACAGACTGGGAGAATTTTCGCCGACCCGAACCTTTAGAGGTCACGGTAAAGTTACCAAGAGAACGGCAGATAAGACCTAATATATCAGCAATTAGCTTTTAGCAATTAGATTAAATTACATAAAATTGGAAATTAAATAAAAAATATGTCAGTTATCGATCTCATCATACGAATAAAAAATGGATACATGGCAAAGCGGGAACAGATCGTTTCTCCTTATTCCAAGTATCGCGAATCAGTGGCCCGAAAGCTGAAAGAGCTTGGTTATATCACTGATTATCGTATAGAAGGAGATACAATAAAAACAATCACCATTGATTTACGCTATGATGATGGCGTTCCGGCACTGACTGATGTGCGTGTATTCTCAACACCGGGACGAAGAATGTATAAGCCATACCGTGAGGTGAAATCAGTAAAAGGCGGCATGGGACACGCAATTATTTCCTCTTCAAAGGGAATTGTTACTGACCGTGAAGCTAAGAAAGCACAAGTAGGCGGAGAGTTATTATTTTACATTTGGTAAGATGTCTAAAATAGGCCAAAGTCCAATTCAGATACCGAGTTCTGTACAAGTTGACATTCAAGGTCAGACTGTTCAGGTGAAAGGTTCAAAAGGAAATCTTTCCTTTGAGCTTCCTCACTTTTTAAGTATCCGAAATGAAGAAAACACACTTTACATAGAAAGAAAATCTGAAGCAAAGAGGCAGAAAGCTTCTCATGGGCTTTATCGCAGTGTTATTGCAAATGCAGTAAAAGGCGTTGATCAGGGTTGGTCAAAAAGACTTGAGATAGTCGGAACCGGATTTAACGGAAAAATGCAGGGTCGTGATATCAACCTGAAATTGGGTCTTTCCCATCCAGTCATTTTCAAAGCACCAGAAGGCATTCAGCTTACAATGGAAGGAAATAATATTATTATTGTTTCCGGTATTGATAAACAGCTTGTCGGAGAAGTTGCACATCAGATTAAATCAGTAAAGAAACCTGACGCATACAAAGGAAAAGGTATCCGTTATGAAGGCGAATATGTACGTGTCAAGCCCGGAAAGAAGGCAAAGGCAGCATAAGTCAGCTAATAGCTTTTAGCTTATAGCTATTAGAAATTATAAACATAATATGGCAAATAAAAATTTACAAAGAAAACTAAGAAGAAAACGACGAGTCAGTTCAAATATCGTCGGAACCAAAGCACGGCCACGAGTCAGTGTGTATCGTTCGAATCAGCATATCTATGCTCAGGTTATCGATGATGAAACAGCCGTGACCATCGTTGCATATGATGCAACAAAACTTGAAGGTCGCGATAAGAAAACAAAATCAGAAGAAGCAAAAGAAGTCGGTCTCGAACTTGCTAAACTTATGAAGGCAAAGAAAATTACAAAAGTTGTATTTGACCGCGGAAGTTTCGCCTATAAAGGTCGCGTGAAGGCTCTTGCTGAGGGATTACGAGAAGGCGGAATTACCGTATAAGAATTACTAAATTTAACTATTAAAATGGCAAAAGGTAAATTAAAACAGGATGGAGACAACAAGATGGATGAACGAGTCCTGAATATCCGTCGTGTTTCCAAAAAAACAACCGGCGGAAACTATATTTCATTTTCAGCACTTGTTGCGGTAGGTGACGGAGAAGGGAATGTCGGCATCGGCATTGGCCGAGGTCTTGAAGTGCCTCCTGCCATTCAGAAAGCTATAACCCAAGCAAAAAAGCATATGGTGAAGCTTCCGATCTATAATGATACACTTCCGCATGAAATTAAGATGAAATTTAAATCTTCACGACTTCTTTTGAAGCCGGCACCTCCTGGTACCGGACTCAAAGTCGGAGGAGTTGTCCGTGCTGTTCTTGATATTGCAGGTGTTAACAATGCATCAGGCAAAATTATCGGAACACGAAATCAAATAACCAACGCATACGCAGTTATTGAAGCTATCAAGAAGTTAAAGCCGCGTATCACAGAAGAAAAGAAGGCCGACGAATCTGAAAGCTCTGTCGAACCGAAAGCCGCCGCCGTCAAAGACTCTGTCGAGCCGAAGGAAGAAAAGAAAGTTGAAACAAAAGCAAAGAAAACCGAAAAGAAAGAATCGAAGGCTAAACCCACCTCCGCTAAAGCTGCGGCGGGCGAAGCGAAAAAAGCTGCTCCAAAAAAGAAAGCCGCTAAAAATGCCGCCGACGTCAAGAACTCTGACGAGCCGACGGATAAATAATTAATTACACGTATCTCATGAAAAATCTAGCAGAATTACCGAAAATTACAGAAAAAGGAAAAAAACGACTCGGTCGCGGACTGGGTTCAGGAGCGGGTGCCAAGTCAGGTCGCGGTACTACCCGTCATCAGACCGCACGAACCAAAATGCCGCTTCATTTTGAAGGAGGTCAGAATCGCATGGTCAAACGATTTCCTCTTCTTCGCGGAAAAGGCCGAAACAAGCCGGTCGGAATGAAACCGGTATTACTTACACTTACACACTTGAATATCTTTGAAAAAGGAGCTACAGTAGATATGAATGCACTTATTGAAAAGGGCATCATCGAGTCAGCCGATACAAAGCGCGGAGTGAAAGTGGTTGCAAATGGGTCAATTGAAAATGCTATAACTGTCTCATTACCAGTTTCGCAGTCTGCACGTGAACAAATTGAAAAGGCTGGCGGAAAGGTTCAATGAAAGACATATCACAAAAATTTCAATCACTCATAAAAGACCCTGCTTTAAGAAAGAAAACAGGAATCACATTTCTCATTATCCTCATTTTCAGAATATTCGCATACCTTCCGGTACCTGCAATTGATCTATCAAAACTGCAGGCACTTTTTGCGCAAAGTCAGTTTCTTTCACTTCTTGACATCTTTTCAGGAGGCACATTGGTCAATTTCTCTGTCATGGCGTTGGGACTTTCTCCGTACATCAACGCATCCATCATTATGCAGCTTTTGACGATGGTTGTTCCGCAGCTTGAAGCCCTTTCGAAAGAAGGAGACTACGGTCGCTTTAAGATCAATCAATATACAAGATTTCTGACGGTGCCACTCACCCTAATTCAGGCAGTAGGAATCTATGTTCTTTTGCGAAACCAACAGATTATTGATGTTCTGACACCAATTCAGTTTTTCTCGTTTGTTCTGACCCTTCTTGCCGGTACGTTCATTCTCGTCTGGCTCGGAGAGCTCCTTACTGAGTTCGGACTCGGAAACGGTATCTCCATACTTATTTTTGCAGGTATCGTCGGACGCATCCCTGTCCTTATCGGAAGGACGGTCACGACATTCAACTCAGAAATTGCTCTCAATATTGTGATCTTTTTAGCATTAACTCTTGTTGTTATTGCTGCAGTAGTATATATTAATGAAGCGGTACGAAAAATACCTGTGTATTATGCAAGGCGGGTAAAGGGGAATAAAATGTATCAGGGAGCAACGAATTTCCTTCCTTTGAAACTAAATCAGGCAGGAGTTATTCCTATAATCTTTGCCGTATCGTTTGTACTCTTTCCGCAAATTATCGGCAACTTTGTACAGTATGTTCCGAATCAAACACTGGCAAGTATCGGAACGGCACTGGCTACATCCTTCACACCAAACGGTGTCCTTTATAATTCCGTATATTTCATTCTTGTAGTTGCCTTTACCTTTTTCTATACGATAATCGTCTTTAATCCTGAAAAGATAGCTGAAGAAATCCAAAAACATGGAGGATTCATACCGGGTATTCGGCCAGGGACAGCAACCAAGCAGTATCTGCAGAATGTGGTATATAAAATCACGACATTCGGTGCGGTCTTTTTAGGCTTGATTGCTATCCTGCCTGCTCTTATGTCTTCCGTGACAGGCCTTCAGAATCTGATAATAGGTGGGACCGGAATCCTCATCGTGGTCTCAGTCGTTCTTGAAACATTCAAGAAAATCGAATCGCAGCTGGTCATGAAGAACTATGATCGATTCACATTGTAGATGTGTAGCAATGGTGTATAATAGATTTTTCTCAAATCTCATAAACGGATTTACGTTGTTATAAGTCGCTAAAAAAATATGGCAAAAAAAAGTACTCGTGTTCTTTTTGGTCTTGTTTGTACAGAATGCAGCACAATGAATTATGTATCTGAAAAAAGCAAAATCAATACACAAGAACCTATAACATTAACGAAGTATTGTCCTGTTTGTAAAAAACACACAGAACACAAAGAAAAAAAGAAGCTGGACTGACACACAGCAAATTGATATCTCATTATGAAGATTGTTCTTATCGGAATTCAAGGATCAGGAAAATCGACACAGGGAAACCTATTGTCAAAGCAGTTGAAGATTCCTTATTTGTCAACAGGGCATATCTTTCGCAATATTGCGAAAGAAACGACACCGCTCGGCAAGAAAGTAAAGCTTCTTATGTCATCAGGTCTTCTGATCCCTGACGATCTGACTATTGAGATAGTCAACAGCTATCTATCGCGTCCGGAATACAGAAAGGGATATATCCTTGACGGTTTTCCCCGCACTTTAAAACAGGCAAAAAAATTCAAAAATAATGTTGACCGTGTTGTAGAGATCCATATTCCTGATAAGGAAGCATTATGGAGACTTGCGTATCGTAATGAGCAGCGAGATGATGACACCATTGAGGCTATCAAAAAAAGAATTGAGCTTTTTAAAAAGCATACCAAACCGGTTCTCGAATACTATGAAAAGAAAGGCCAGCTGTCAACAATTGACGGAACACTATCTATTGAGGAAGTGAACCAATCAATTTTGAAGTCACTCGGCAAGCAGAAAATCAAGAACCGTATTCTCAAATGGAAGCAAAAGGATAACACAATTGTGGCTATTGTCGGCATGCCGGGATCAGGGAAAACAGAAGCAGCTGAGTATTTTGCAGCAAAAGGCCTCCCGATCGTGAGCTTCTCAGATATTGTAAATAAGGAGATTGAAAGGCAGAATAAGCCGCATACTCTTGCCGTACATCACGAAGTACGCCAGGGTTTGAGAGAGGAACACGGATTTGAAGCAATGGCAAAGCTCAGTAAAGCGGCTATTGAAAAAAATCTTAAAAAACATAATTTACTTGTGATAGAAGGTATGCGATCATGGGAAGAGTACCAATATCTGAAAAAAGAGTTTCCGAAGGCACGTATCTTTATCGTCGCGATTTATGCAGATAAGCCGATCCGATTCGATCGAATCAAACACCGGAAATCCCGATCAGGACTATACGGTGAAGAACGGGATCTTGATGAGCTTCTGAACACACACATGGGTCCGACTATTGCGTATGCTGATTACCTGATTAAGAATAATTACACGCTTGATGAACTCAAGAACAAGCTGGAAGAAGTGTATCGGGCCATTTATTTTTCTTGAATTATGATACACCTCAAATCGAAGGAAGAAATTGAGAGCATGAAAAAAGGCGGAGCAATTCTTCGGGAAGTTGTAGATTTGCTACTTCCGCAGATCCATGCAGGAATGACTACAGACGAAATTGATCAGGAAGCGGAAAGACTTATTGTTGAACGCGGAGCAGAGCCGTCTTTTAAACGGGTTGATGGATATAAATGGACCACCTGTTTGCCGGTAAACGAGCAAACGGTTCATACACCGCCTTCCAAAAAAAAGAAACTTAAGCAGGGGGACGTGCTGACTGTTGATATCGGAGTGTATCTTGACGGATTGCACACGGATTACGCGACAACATTTGTTATCGGAGGTAAAACCGACCCGAAGACGGAAGCATTTTTGAAAAAAGGTCATGATACGCTTGAAAAAGCCATAAAAAAAATAAAAGTAGGTGAGAGATTAGGCACGATTTCAGCGTTTATTGAAGAAGAAATGACAGGTCCAGGATATTATATCCTGAAAGAGTTGACAGGTCATGGTGTCGGATATGAACTCCATGAAGATCCCTATGTCCTGAATTATCTTGATCGGCCCATTGAGAAGACCTATAAGATTCCGGCAGGACTGACTATTGCCGTAGAAATCATATATGCGATGGGGACAGAAAAAATTGCCTATGAACCTAATGTTCCGTGGTCAATTATTACGCAAGATCGAAGTTTATCGGCATGCTTTGAACACAGTATTGCCGTAACTGATAAAGAAACCTTCATTTTAGCGTAGTTATGTGTTACAATATATCTTTCTATGAAAGATAACGTTATTATAGTGGAAGGAGAGGTTGTCGAAAACCTCCCTAACACATTGTTCAAGGTTCAACTTGATGAGGGCGAGAAAGTAATTCTTTGCTACTTGTCCGGAAAGATGAGAAAGAATTATATAAAAATTTTACCGGGTGACCGAGTAAAGATCGAACTCACCCCGTACGATCTCAACAGGGGTCGTATTGTTTACAGAAAATAATATCCTATGCAAGTCAAATCAGCAGTAAAAAAAAGATGTGAGAGTTGTAAGATTGTCGTACGTAAAGGCATCATGTATGTCATTTGCAGCCGAAATCCGAAACATAAACAAAGACAAGGATAATTATTATTAGTATTTGAAGTTTATTATCATATGCAACGGTTAATGGGAGTCATCCTACCAGATGAAAAAAGAATTGATTATGCTTTGACACTTATCCATGGTGTCGGATGGTCAAGATCAAAAGAAATTCTGTCTCAGACAGGAGTTGATGAATCAATCAGAGTGAAGGATCTCTCAGAAGACCAAGTAAAGACACTTACTTCATATATTGATAAGAACGTTAAGGTAGAAGGAGATCTTCGTGAAGAACGAAGCGAAAATATTAAAAGACTTCGTGAAATAGGATCATACAGAGGTATGAGACACGGAATGGGACTTCCGTCTCGAGGTCAGCGTACCCGTTCAAATGCCCGTACAAAAAGAGGTAAAAGAAGAACAGTCGGAGCTCTTACAAAAGAAGCTTGGGCAAAAGTTGATCAATCACAAACTAGCAAATAATTATTTTTTAATTTATGGCACCAAAGACACAAGCGAAACAAAAAAAGACACGTGTTGTCGAAAACGGTCGTATTTATATTACGGCTACCTTTAACAATACCCTTGTCACCGTCACCGATGAAGATGGCGGCGCACTTGTTGTAAGTTCATGCGGAATGCACGGCTTTTCGGGTACAAGAAAATCTACTCCGTATGCAGGAACAGTTACAACAGATGCAGCTTTAAAAAGAGCAACAGAAGATTATGGCCTGAAGAAAGTTGACGTATATGTTAAAGGCATCGGACCGGGTCGTGAGGCTTCCTTGCGTTCAGTTCGTGCTTCCAGTGTTGATATCGGTAAAATCGTTGATATTACCCCTATCCCTCATAATGGTGTACGACCGCCAAAAGTGAGAAGAGTTTAATAATTAGTATTAATAATTACGAAATAATAAAATGCGTTATACAGGTCCCAAGAATAAAGTCTCACGAAGAGAAAATACCGACCTCGGTCTTAAAACGACCGGATCAAAAGCACAGGCATCATTGCTTAAAAAAATAAATATTTTACCTGGACAGCACGGCACCCGATACAGAAGAAAACAGTCAGAGCATGCCCGTCAGCTTCGGGAAAAGCAGAAGCTTCGATTTTTGTTCGGAGTAACAGAGAAGCAGTTGAAGGGATATTTTGATACAGCTTCCCGTCGTCGCGGAAACACCGCAATTTTCTTGGGAGAGCTTCTTGAGAGAAGACTTGATAATATTGTATACAGATTGGGATTTGCACCGACACGTGCAGCAGCACGACAGCTTGTTTCTCATGGACACGTTAGCGTTAATGACAAAGTTCTTGATATCCCGTCATATCTCGTTAAAGAAGGTGAGAAAATCACATTCGCAAATGACAAATCGAAGAAGATTCCTTATATTGAAGAATTTCGTGGACAGAATGATATAACGATCCCTGAATGGGTTGAGTTGAAGAAAGATTCAGGAACTCTTTCCAAGACACCTGACAACTCAATCATTGAACAGCAAGTGAACTTAAGATTAGTTATTGAGTTCTATTCACGTTAATAATTATTTACTAATTGTATACATCTTTATATGTTAGAGCCAATGTTTTCCGTAAAAATTGAAGAGCAATCCGAGAACTACGGAAAATTTATATACGAACCTTTCAATACCAGTTTCGGAAACAGTATCGGTAACGCACTGAGAAGAACTCTCCTCTCATCTTTACCGGGAGCTGCTGTTTCTCATGTCAAATTCGGACAGGCTTCACACCTTTTTGCAACTATCAAGGGTGTTAAAGAATCCGTTCTTGATATCGTTTTAAACCTTAAGCAGATTCGTTTTAAAGCTGAAGGAAACGGACCGTTTACCGCAAGAATCTCAATCAAAGGAGCAAAAAAAGTATTTGCGAAAGATTTTGAGGGAGATGTAGAAGTAGTCAACGGAGATCTGTACATCGCAGAAGTAACGGATGCAAAGGGAGCTCTTGATATTGAAGTCACCGTTCAGGTCGGATACGGATACGAATCAGCTGATGAAAAGGAAACACAAACAGGATATATCGCAGTTGACTCATCATACTCACCGATAACAAAAGTAAACTTTAAAGTTCAGGAAGCACGTGTTGGTAGAAAAACTGACTATGAAAGACTGATCCTTGATGTGTGGACTGACGGAAGTGTCACACCTGAAGAAGCTGTAAAAGAGGCTTCAACTATTCTCTCAAAACACTTTGCTGCAATTGTTGAAGGCAAAGAAGAGACCCCAGAAGAGTCAGCAGCAGCAGAACCTGCCGGTAAAGAGGAGCAGAATCCGAAAGCCTATGAAACCATAATTGACGAACTGAATCTTCCATCCCGTGTTATCAATGCACTCCTTCGAGAGAACATTGAGACAGTGGCTGATCTTGTCGAACGAGGTCGTGAAGATTTGACCAATTTGAAAGGTGTCGGTAAAAAATCAATTGATCTTATTGAAGAAGAATTGAATAAGATGGGCGTTGAACTTAAATAAGTTGGAAATATTGAAAGAATGAAACACAGAACTAAACTAATCAAATTTCACTCAGGGAAAGATTCAAACAAAATGATACTGAGAAAGATGATGACGAACTTTTTCGAACACTCACATATCGTTACCACGGAAAAGCGCGGTAAGATTCTGAAGCGTTTTCTTGATATCACCGTCTCAAAGACTCGTGAAGAAAGCCAATCAAATAAGAATTATCTGCTTCAGTATTTTCCGAGCAAAACATTTGTAGCAACATTGTTTTCACAGGTGGGTCCTGCTGTAAAAGATATTGTAGGAGGATATGTACGTGTAGTACGCATGAACCAAAGAGACAATGACGGATCTATGATGGTAAGAGTTGAGTGGGCACATCCGGTTGTTATTGACTGGGGAGGCAAGAAAACGAAAGATACAAAAACAGAAAAGAAAGCAGCTCCTAAGAAAACCGTCAAAAAAGAAAAAGAATCACCGAAGGATGAGAAAAAAAATTCTGAAAAAGAAACAAAATAATATTATTTAATCAATACACATGACACGTACAACACAATCAACCAGATCAATCAAAGCAAAAGAAATTGATCGCGTTTGGCATCTTATAGACGTCAAAGATCAGATTCTCGGTCGTACCGTAGGTGAAATTACTGACCTTTTGCAGGGCAAGTCAAAACGAACATATGTCCCGTATCTTGATATGGGTGATCATGTTGTTGTGATCAATGCAAAGGAAGTAAAAACAACCGGGAAAAAAGGTGATCAGAAAATCTATGATCGTTATTCCGGATATCAAGGCGGTCGAAAAACTCTGACTCTTAATGAGATGATGGTTAAAAGACCGACAGAAGTTATTCGTGAAGCGGTTTCAGGTATGCTTCCGAAAAACAAGCATCGGGATGCACGTTTGGCACGGCTTCACATCTTTGAAAGCGAGACACATCCTTTTGCTCAGAAGTTACAAGCAAAAAAATCATAAACAGTTACTGTAATTAGTTATTAGGTTTACATATATGGCAAAGAAAAAGCAAGATATTCAATATTATGAATCTGTCGGTAGACGTCGGGAATCGGTGGCTCGTATCCGGCTACATATCGTAACAGGCAAAGATACCAGTGCTACTATCAAGGGCACAAAGATCAAGCAGGGAGAAACTGTTGTGAATGAAAAACCATTAGCTGATTACTTTCCTTCAGTTGCAGAACAGAATCTGGTTATGCGACCGTTTACCCTTACAGAAAGTACTGATAGATTTGTCACTACCATCGTTGTCAAGGGCGGCGGTAAAAACGGACAGGTAGAGGCAGTTGCACACGGAATCGCACGTGCCCTCTGTCTGGCTGATGAATCCTTTCGTGAAGTTTTGAAAGCAGAAGGACTTCTTACCCGAGATCCCCGTGTCCGCGAACGACGTAAGGTCGGAACAGGCGGCAAAGCACGAAGACAGAAACAGTCACCGAAGCGTTAAGCTTATTTCAGGATGCCTGTTTACCCATATTCTGATACTTCATTTTGTATAATCATACTATTGCTATGATAAAACTCTCTGTAATTATTCTCTCCTACAATACAAAAGATATAACCCGAGAGTGTATAGAAACCTTATATAGAAGCCTTAATTCGTATCCTTCCTTGGAAAGTGAGATCATACTTATTGATAATGCATCGGTTGACGGCTCACAGGATATGATCAAAGAATTAAAAAGTACGTTACAGTCAAAGAATGTAGACTACTCATATATCTTTAATCAACATAATGAAGGGTTTCCCAAAGGAAACAATGCCGGGATCGTGAACGCAAACGGAGAATATGTCCTGTTCCTGAACTCCGATGTCATAGTCGGAGACATAAATTGGCCTGAACTGCTTTCATATCTTGACAAACATACCGATGTTTCTGCGTTGACGGTGAAGGTACAGTTACCTAAAGGCGGGATTGATCCGGCTTCTCATCGGGGTTTTCCGACGGTTTGGAACTCGTTTTGTTATTACTCAAAACTGGAGGCAATAACCCGTCATATTCCTGTTTTGAATACATGGTTCGGAGGATATCATATGACTGAAAAAAATCTTTCTGAAATACATGAGGTTGATGCAATAAGCGGAGCTTTCTTTTTAGCACGAAAAGAAGTTGTTGACGAACTTGGCGGTTTTGATGAGACTTTTTTCATGTACGGTGAGGATATTGATCTTGCATTCCGGATGAAGGAAAAAGGGAACAAAGTTTTGTACTACCCTAAGTATCATGTGACACATCTGAAGTATCAAAGCGGGTTGAAAAAGGGGAAGAAGAATACTGAGGATAAGACAAGAAAGTATTTTTATGATGCGATGAGAATTTTTTACCGGAAACATTATGAGGGTAAAAACCCATGGATTGTGTCGCAGATGGTGTATTTTTTTATTAATGTGAAGTCGAGATTGTAAAGTATTCCTGGGAAAATGCTCGACACCTTCCTTTCTTGGCTGCCGAAGGAGCCCTCCCCTTTGTAATGCGGGGAATCACTATGCAGCAGAAAAAAGGTATCTTCACCTTTTCCCAGTGGCTAGACACAATTTATATAAGCTATGAAACCAAAACGAATCGGAATTGATGCACGGCTTTACTTCCAGACGGGTGTAGGTACTTATCTGCGGAATTTACTTCATTTTCTTCCTGAGATGGCGCCTGATGACGTTGAGCTCTATGTCTATGTTCTTGCTGATGATGTATCCAAAATTACGTTTCCCGATTCACGTTTTACGGTGTGTGGAGTTGATGCCCGTTGGCACAGTCTGTCTGAACAGACCACGTTTTATCGTGTTATTATGCAGGATGAAATTGATCTCATGCATTTTACGTATTTCAGTTATCCGATTTTTTATAAACGGCCGTTTATTGCGACTGTACATGATCTGACACCGCTTTTATTTAAAACAGGCAGAGCCTCAACTCTTAATCCCCTGTGGTATGAGCTTAAGTTTCGGATTTTCAAAAAGGTTCTATCTTCACAGATAGAGAATGCTAAATCCATCATCACACCTTCAGAATCGGTCAAAAAACAGCTTCTTGATGTATATGGCGGTGATTATGTGTCTAAAACCCTTGCAATCGCGGAAGGGGTGAATTTTGAGCTTCAGGAAGCGGAAGAAAGTAAGAGGCTGAAAAAAAAGGTTGGGGAGGATTTTTTCCTATATGTGGGGAATTTTTATCCGCATAAAAACGTAGAATCATTGATTCAGGCATACAAACTGTCCGAGGTTAAAACTACCCTCGTTATGACAGGTCCTGATAATGCCTTTGCGAACCGGTTGAAGAACATTATTGAACAGGAAGGGATTGATTCGATCCGTTTTGTTCATGACACAAGTAATGGTGATCTTGTCTATCTTTACAAACATGCAAAAGCACTTATTAATCCGTCATTGTCGGAGGGGTTCGGGTTACCGCTTGTTGAGGCTGCGTACTTCGAATGCCCGGTGATTGCGTCAGATATTCCCGTATTCAAAGAGTTGTTGGGAGATCACTACACATCATTTAATCCATATGACGCGGATGATATTGCTTCTACGTTGAAACTTAAGGCATACAAGAGAGCAGCATTGCATAATGACTTTTCTTTTAAGCAGATGGCAAAAAGTACCATGGAGGTATACTCATCATTATTAACAGAATGAAAACAGCGATAATTTACGACTGGATGGATAAGTGGGGCGGGGTTGAGCGTCTTCTTCTGACCCTGAATGAAGAGTTTCCCGATGCTGATTGGTATACCTCATACATTGATCGGGAAAATGCTTCCTGGACCAAATATCTAAGCGGAGAAGTCTACACTTCTTTTTTGCAGAAACTTCCTGATTTTTTACGGAAAAGTCGTATCTTTTCGCTTTTTTTACTTCCGTATGCTTTCGAAAGTTTTGATTTGTCGAGGTATGATCTGGTGATTTCGGTGACATCATCTTTTGCCAAGGGAGTTATAACGAGACCTGAAACAAAGCATATCTGTATTTTACTTACACCCACACGCTGGTTATGGGGAATGACAGGACACTATATTCGTTCGGGTTGGGCGACGCCTTTTTTATCAAAATTGAGAACTTGGGACTATATTGCCGCTCAGAGACCTGATACGATCATCTCAATATCAAATCATGTCGCCAAGAGGTGTCGTACATACTATAAACGGGATTCTGAGGTGATTTATCCGCCGTTTGATACCGAACACTGGGATGCGATTGTATCCGAAGCAAATAAGCCCGAAAAACCCTATTTTTTGACGGTTTCCCGCCTGGAGTCATACAAGAAAGTAGATTTAGTAGTTGAAGCTTTTCAAAAAATACCTCAATATGATCTGATCATTGTCGGCAAAGGTTCACAAAAGAAATCATTGCAGCAGATTGCCTCTGAAAACACGACATTTCTTGAAGATGTTTCAGATATAAAACTCATATCGCTGTACAAAAATGCAGAGGCATTGATCATGCCTCAGGAGGAGGACTTCGGTTACGTATCGATAGAAGCTCAATATTTTGGTTGTCCTGTCATATCATATCGCACGGGAGGTGTATCTGAACTTATTGAAGAAGGCAAAACCGGGATGTTTTTTGATAAGCAGGATTCAGCATCTGTAAGAGAAGCGGTTGCAGATTTCAAGCGCGACACGTACAATTTAGATGATACGAAAGGTATCGTCAGGAAGTTTGAGAAAGAAATCTTTATTCGAAAACTTCATTCGATCATTTCAAAAAAGTAAATTATACGTTATCTAAGTACTCTATGAAAGCAGTTATCTTCGCAGGCGGTGTCGGAACACGCCTTTGGCCTCTCTCACGTAAGAAATCTCCGAAACAGTTTGAAAAAGTGGTTGGAGATAAATCAACTCTACAGCTTGCAGCTGAACGTCTTCTTCCCGAGTTTGCAGCGGAAGACATTTTTATTTCGACCGGAAAAGACTATATCAAAATGGTTCAAGATCAACTTCCGTTTGTGCCTGTTGAAAATATTATTGCTGAACCGGATAAACGGGATGTAGGTCCGGCTGTTGCACTTGTCATGGGTTATCTTGCTAAAAAATTTCCTGATGAACCGGTGGTAATTCTTTGGAGTGATCATCTGGTCAAAAAAATCAATCTATTCAAAGATATAGTATTGAAGTCGGGGAAATTAGTGGAAGAAAAGAAAAACTGTATCGTATTTATCGGACAAAAACCCCGTTTTGCCTCTGACAACCTGGGTTGGATACAAACCGGAAAGAACATAATGGATATTGATGACATTGAGTTCAAGCAGTTTGAAGAATTTAAATATCGTCCCAACAGCGAGACTGCTCAAAAATATTTTGATAACAAGCACTATTGCTGGAACCTTGGCTATTTCGTAACGACGCCAAAGTTCATGTATTCATTGTTTCAACAGCATGCCCGGGAGATATATGATATTACTGAAAAAATTGTCGATGCAGCTGATTATAAAGAATTTTCAGAAAAGCTTTTGAAATATTATCAGGAGATGCCGGAGATAAGCTTTGATAATGCAGTCCTTGAAAAAATCGAAAAAGATTGTGCGTACGTCGTTGTGGAAGATATAGGCTGGAGCGATGTCGGAGCATGGGAAGCACTCAAGGAAGCTTTAGAACAGCATCGTGAAGATAATATTATCAAAGGTCGCGTGCTCCTTGAAGAGTCACAGGACAGTCTCGTATACAACTATGAGGACAAAAAACTTGTAGTCGGAGTGAATGTCAAGGAGCTCTTGGTTGTGAATACTGATGATGTGTTGCTTGTCGCAGACAAAAAAGCAGTTAAGGAAATTAAGAAGTTAGTGGAAAGTTTTCAGGGGACTGAAAACGAGAAGCTTACCTAAAACTTCATGGCAGAACGAACCTCACTTATCGCAGGAAGAACATACCAACGATACACCAAACGGCTGATGGACATCGTTTTGTCGCTCATACTGTTTGCGATATTTCTAATCCCTTCAATCATTGTGGCGGTGATGATCAAAATCACCTCCCCCGGTCCGATTTTTGCGGATGTACCTGAGAGGATCGGGCAGGACGGAAAGACATTTAAAATGTATAAATTCCGTTCAATGATCCAAAATGCCCATCAGATGCTTCGCAATGATCCCGAATTCAAGGAGCTGTACGAAGAATATAAGAAAGGAAGTTATAAGCTACAGAATGATCCCCGCATCACAAAGATCGGCAAATTTATCCGCAAGCATTCTCTTGATGAACTTCCTCAGGTACTCAATGTATTGAAAGGTGATATGAGTTTGGTTGGTCCGAGGGCATATTATCCTGACGAACTTGAAAATCAGCAGCAGGAGTATCCTCACGCACGGAAACTTGTGAGCAAGGTACTTATGGCCAAACCAGGAATTACTGGTTTATGGCAGGTATCCGGTCGTTCTGAAATCAACTTTGATGAGCGTATCATCATTGATGCCAAATATGTCGATCAGATTTCTCTGAGAAACGACATAGTCATCATTCTCAAGACTCCCTATGTCATGCTGACGGGTAAAGGTGCAGTGTGATACAATAAATATGCTACCCAAAGCAGGTAGTTTCTTTTTTTGTTATACTTTATATCTTATGAAAAATTTATTGCGTCATAACAAATCAAACACGACGAAAGGTTCTTCAAATAAAAGGAAAAAAATCATTATTTCTGCTCTTTTAGGTGTACTTGGAGTATTTGTAGTCTTCGGGATTCTCGGATACATCTTTGTCTATACCCCGGCGATGAAAATCAAGGCTCGGGGTATGGAGGTAAAGCAAGAAGCTGAACTGTTGAAAGCGGATGTCAAATCAAACGATATTGATCTTATAAAAAACCGCATGAATTCAATTTCTGACAAGTATGCCGGACTTGAGAAAGAATCAGAACAGATTTACTGGGCGTCTTTTGTCCCGTATGTCAGTGATTATCGAAACGGAATTGAGGCAGGACGTTACACAATCGAGGCGGGCAAAGAGTCTATTGAAGCGATTTATCCGTATGCTGATTTGATAGGTTTCAAGCAAGGAGAACAGAGTTTTTATGAAAAAAGCGCAGAAGAACGACTGCAGACGGCCGTTATCACACTTGACAAGATGCTGGCGCGAATTGATGTAGTTGCAAAAAATATTGAAGAAGCGGAAAAGAGAATCGAACGGATTGATCCGAATCGATACCCAGAAAAACTCGGAAAATATGAAGTTCGATCAACAATAACGGAGATGAAAGGACAGTTTCAGGGTATGGCTACACTGTTTGTTGATGCACAGCCTCTCCTGAAGCAGCTTCCTGCAATCTTAGGTGCTGAAGAGGAGAAAAACTATCTTATTCTTTTCCAAAACACAGCGGAAAGACGGGCGACAGGAGGATTTTATACTTTTTTTGCAGTCTTCAATATCAATAAAGGCAAGCTCTCTATCAAAGATTCAAGTGATATATATGACTTGGATAATAGTATAGCCAGTCACCCCGCTGCTCCGGAAAAAATTCTTGAATACCACAAAAATGTTACCCGTTTTTATCTTCGTGACAGTAATCTGTCACCTGATTTTGCCGAGTCTATCAAACTTTTTGACTCACTGTATCAGAAGTCAGGGAGAAAAGTCGAGTATGACGGTATCATTGCCATGGATTCCAAAGTATTGGTTGACATGCTTGAAATTTTCGGTGATACCCAGGTAAACGGTATCAACTTCTCAGCAAAGACTGATCCCCGATGTGATTGTCCTCAGGTGATTTATTCACTTTTTGATATTGTCGATCGACCGGTAAATTATATTAAGGTAGACCGAAAGAGAATTCTTGGGAACCTTATGCTTGAGCTCTTCTATAAAGCAATCGGGTTCTCACCTTCAAAATACTGGGGACAGATGGCACAGGCGATGTTCCAGGATCTGGATGAAAAACATATCCTTTTGTACTTCACGGATCCGGAAATCCAGGCAGCTGTAGAAAAAATGAACTACGCCGGTCGTATTCAGGACGTTGAGGGAGATTATCTTCACATCAATAATGTGAACTTTGCCGGTGCAAAATCAAATATGTTTATTGATGAAGAAATCAGTTCGGAGACGACATTTGAGGGAGATACGGTAAAGCGAACAGTTTCAATCAAATTCAAGAATCCTCATCCGCACTCAGACTGTAATCTGGAAAGAGGCGGACTTTGTCTGAATGCAACACTCAGGAACTGGATCCGTTTCTATGTGCCGGAAGGATCAAAACTTGTATCTTTCAAGGGATCAAAAACGAAGACCTTGACCTATGATGAGCTTGGAAAGACAGTCTACGAAGGATTTATGACTGTTGACCCGAAAGGTGTTGCTGAGGTGACAATTGAGTATACTTTGCCGTCTTCGATCACGAAAGACAACTACCAGTTGTACGTGCAAAAGCAGGCAGGTGTTGAGAATCAGGAGCTTACCGTAGAAGTCGGCGGTAAAGAACTGTTTACCGGTCCTTTCAAAGTAGACACCAAAGTCAAGAATTGATTGTGAGCTAGCCAATATGCCGACACTCAAAAAATTGGAAGGATTTATTCTGAAAAGGAAGATCCTTCTGGATAAAGATCTTTTTATTACGATCTTTACGAAAGAAGAAGGCAAGCTTGCACTTGTTGCAAAAGGCGCACGCACATTTACTTCCAGGCGCGCTGCGCATCTTCAGTCCGGAAACCTTATCAGTGCTCAGATAAGCGTATCTAACAATCGTATGTACCTTCAATCAACGGATCTGATATCCGGATTTCTCCAGCTTAGAACAGAGGCGTATATTGATTACATTTATATGTTTCTTGCTGTAATTGATGCACTTCTTCCTGAAGGAGAACAGGAAATGAAGATATATACTATTCTGAAACGTTTTTTTGTCAAGTTATCGAAGGGATATAATCCGCAGGATGTGCTGCATGAATCATTTCAAGAAATGTTAACTATTCTGGGATACGTACATGAAAAACTATCCCTTTCAGAACTGATATCCATAGCTGAAGAGACTATTGGATATAAGTTGCCAAGGCATGTTATAATAAGCTAAATATTGTATTGGGAGGCGATTTCGCTTATCTCTTAAATTATTATTAATACAACAATGAGTACAACCGTTTCACTGGACAACATAGTTTCACTTACCAAAAGACGAGGATTTATTTATCCTTCTTCAGAGATCTATGGAGGTCTTGCCAATGCCTATGATTATGGGCCGCTTGGAGTGGAACTTCTTCGAAATATCCGCAACGCATGGTGGAAAAAGTTTATTCACAGCAGGCGTGACATGATTGGTATCGACTCACAAATCATCCTACATCCGAAGACTTGGGAAGCATCAGGACATGTCGGAAGCTTTAGTGATGCGGTTGTTGAGGATACTGTTACGCAGAAGAGATACAGAGCTGACCATCTAATTGAAGGGTGGATAACGGGAAAAGCTGAGTTTGAAAGTCTTGTGGTAGAAGATATGAATGTAGATGAAATGGCTGAGTTTATCAAAAATTATGCTATCAAAAGCCCTGATGGGAATCCTCTCACTGCTCCGAAAAAATTCAATCTTCTTATGGAGACTCATCTCGGAACACTTGTCGACCAGAAAGACACGGCGTATCTTAGGGGGGAGACAGCTCAGGGGATTTTCAGTAATTTTAAAAACGTACTTGACACAACTCGAGTAAAAATACCCTTTGGTATAGGACAAATCGGTAAAAGTTTCCGCAACGAAATTACGCTGGGTCAGTATATCTTCCGCACTTTCGAATTCGAACAGGCTGAGATCGAGTATTTCTTCAATCCTGAAAAGCAGGATTGGCACAAGCTCATGGAGGACTGGAAGAATGCCATGTGGTCATTTATCACGCAAGATTTGGGCATAAAAAAAGAGAATCTCCGTTGGAGACAGCACACTGATAAAGAACGAAGCCACTATAGTCGGGATACATACGATCTGGACTACCAGTTTCCGTTCGGATGGAAAGAATTGTGGGGAGTGGCATATCGCACAGATTATGATCTGAAACAACACATGGAATTTTCCGGCCAGGATCTCCGATACACGGATCCGCATACTCAGGAAAAATATATTCCTCATGTGATTGAGCCTGCGATCGGTCTCAACAGAGCACTGTTTATGGTACTTGCTGATGCATATTCTGAAGAAGAAAACAGGACTGTCTTAAAGTTGAAGCCGGATTTGGCACCATTTACTGTCGCGGTATTTCCGCTGGTTGCCAATAAAGAAGAATTAATCCTGAAAGCTGATGAAGTATTTTCTCTTATTTCCAAGCACTACCCCACTTATTGGGATGATCGCGGCAATATCGGGAAGAGATACCGCTATCAGGATGAGGTCGGTACGCCCTACTGTGTTACGGTTGACTATGACTCCATGACAGACCATACTGTAACTATCCGCAATAGAGATACGATGGAGCAGGAGCGGGTCTCGATAGACTCACTTCTTGATTATCTGAGAGATCATCTATCTGCATCATTATAATTTTATTGTATATCATGGATACTATTTCAAAAAAATATTATATAATCGGTGCTGTCGTTCTTGTGCTCATAGTTGTCGGAGGAATATTTCTCATAAACAGAAATAATACTCCTCAAAAGGCAGAAGAAAAAGAATCTGTTTTTGAGGAACCGGATGAAGTAATCCCGACAGTAGACTCATCGGTACAAGTTACGATAGAAGGAACAACGGATGCGCTTATCACGATTGAAGGAATTCCGGACGGTACGGAAACTATCGAATATGAACTGTCCTACAGTACCAAAAGCGGCAGTATGGAAGGTGCAATCGGACTCATTCAGGTTGAAGGTTCAGAGGCAGAGGAAGAAGTAACATTCGGAACATGTTCATCAGGAGTATGTCGATATCATGAAATTGACGGACCGGTAACCGGCAACTTCGTTTTTGAAGGATCATACGGAAAACGTATGCTTGAACAGGAGTTTACTCTGGAATAATCCGTTTTCTTCTTCATGCGCAGCCAAGAAAGTCAAGAAATTGATTATAAGTTTCATGTACAATGAAAGGAGGTGATACAAAACTATGCCAAACATAAAATCAGCAAAAAAGAAAATGAAACAGGATGCTGTTCGAACAGAAAGAAACGCTGCTTATAGCGGTAAAATTGAAGGTATTTTGCGAAAAGCAAAAAGTGGTGTAAAAACCAAAAAGAAAGAGTTTGTGAACGAAGCATATGCTTCTATCGACAAAGCAGCTAAAAAGAACATCATACATAAAAATACAGCAGGCAGATTAAAAAAGCGTGTTAGTAGATTGGTTTCTCAGGCATCATGAAATACCTCATTAACCTTTTCCCGGAAAAAGAGAAGAATGTCTCAGAAAAAATCATCTACTTTGCCTTCCACTATCTTCGCTATATTTTAGTCATAACGCAGTTTGTAGCAATCTGCGTGTTCTTTTTTAGGTTTAAAGTCGACCAGGAGATCGTAGATCTGAAGGACAAGCTTAATCAAAAGCAGTCAATCGTCACCGCAACCAGTGAACTGGTCGGTCGTGTGCAGGAAATCGATACCAAAATGAAGCAAGTTCAAACTGTTCTGGATGAGCAGGAAGTCTTTCAGTCGAAATACTCTTATACCCTGTCCAAGATCTCACCGGAAATACGTATTGAGAACTTTGTCATGGGTGCTGATGCAGTGGATATTGACGGATCATCAGCCACAGTTGAGCCGATAAAATCGATGTACGATGCACTGCAGGCAGATCAGAAATACAAAGTAATTGATTTATCTACCATAGAAAAAGGTGAAGACAGATTTAGTTTTAGTTTGCATTTAGCTGAATTTATACCTTAAACCATGGATCGCAAAAAGCTTATCGCATTATTACATGAAAAGAAGGTTCAGGACTATACCTTTAATATATTCTTTTTTCTGGTATTTTCGATTTTTCTCCTATTTGCTATCAGGCCGAATATTTTGACCGCATTCAGTTTGCAGCGAGAGCTCAAAGAACTTGACCTCAAAAATAAAGAAGCAGAAAATGTCATTTTGCAGATCGTGAATTATCAGTCAGTCATGGAAAATTATCGTGATAAATTGACTCTCCTTGATGAAGCTGTTCCTTCTTCTCCCGGATTGGCGAAAGCAATTGAAGATGTACGAAGTACAGCTTCTGCGTCAGGTCTTCTTGTCACAGAGATGACGGTAGAAAGCGTTGAATTCTCAGACAAAAGAGGATCCGGTGAACTACAGACATTTCAAATACTTATTAACTCGGACGGGACAACGACAGATCTGAATTCATTCATTTCAGCCGTTTTGAGACAACGGAGACTGAAAATATTTGAATCTGTTGAAATATCCAGCGAATCAGAAGGGACGACGCAAATTACATTAACAATAAAAACATATTTCTTATGAACCAGAGGGATTTATTAATAATTTCCGTAACGATATTTCTGACAATTATCGCGTGGGTGATACTGGAAGTCCGAGCAATCAGTCAAGATACACCGACAAACGAGGAAATTCAGTCGGCCGCGGTAGAGTATACTATTAATACGGACATACTTGATGTCCTGGAAAAGAAAATACCCTAATTATGTATTCAGAACTATATACTCAGTCCCATTTCAGATTTACTAAGTATCTTGCATTTGCAGCTCTTTTTGTAGTCGTATCGACTGTCATTTTTTTGCTTTCACAGGATTCTTCCCCCACTCGTGCCTCAAAGCGGACGTTGAAAGAACATGAGATTGTCAATCTCACTCCCCGTCAAATAGGTGTTTTCTGGGAGACAGATGAGCCGGATGAGGGATGGATTATGTACGGTGACGATGCTTCCTCACTCGTGAAAATTGCCCTTGATGAGCGCGATATCAAAGGAGAAAAAGCAAAAAGAAGGTATCATTATGCACTTCTCAAAGATCTTCAACCTGATAAACAGTATTTCTACAAGATTGTCAGTGATAATGAACTTATCTCACAGGAAGGCAATGAGGCGTTTGAAGCAATGACGTTGGAGGAGACGGCTGCAATGACCTCTCTGTCTCCGATTTATGGCAAAATTATTCAAACAAATGGTCAGCCTGCAAAATCAGCGTATGCGATGCTTATTGTGGGGAATGCGTATCCTCTGATAACAATGACCGGCAATACCGGTGAATGGCTTATTCCTTTGCAGTATCTTGCGAATAAGCAAACGAGAAGTGCTGTACCGGTCAATGATCAAGCGTTGATTACGTTACAGCTTTTTGATGATGAAAGCAGATCTATGGTACGAAGTACGATTGATCGCAGTCGGCCGATTCCTCAACCGATTACGCTCGGTAATAATTACTCGTTTATTTCGGAAACTGATGTGCTTTCCGTGCAGGACACCAAAAAGACTGAGGTGCCGGTGAAACGAGATACTGTAGATATTCGGTTCCCGAAACAGGGAGCTGTAATCCCCGGAGTTGCACCTCTTGTCAAAGGGTATGGTATTCCCGGAAAAGCAGTTGAAGTCAGTATTGATTCTAAGCCAGAGTTCTCATCCAGAGTCATTGTTGACGAAAGAGGCGACTGGAATGTTCCTGTAAAAATAACCATTAAACCGGGGAAATATACATTGACTGTTCAAACGGAAGATGCAAAAGGAAATGTCGTACAAATGGAGAGGGAATTTACTCTGATAAA
This sequence comes from uncultured Gammaproteobacteria bacterium, assembly GCA_964394215.1. Classification (GTDB taxonomy): domain Bacteria; phylum Patescibacteriota; class Microgenomatia; order UBA1406; family GWC2-37-13; genus UBA1450. The sequence continues at coordinate 9,685 of CAYMVU010000006.1, read as the reverse complement.
GAGCGGTGAGAGAGTACTGGGTGAATCAGATGAGGCAACGCCTTCGGGAACAATAACACCGTCAACAGCGCCTTCCGTTGTTGTCTCAACTGCGACTCCTACTCCATCATCTGCACTGTCTCCAACTCCGACTGTGAAACTAGTATCGCCAACACCGATTGTAAGCGGGTCAGTGACAGGTGTGCCGACTCCACCGGTGTCAGGTATGAGCATTATTCCTGTGATGATGGCAGGTGTCGGAATGATCGCATTCGGGATCGGTGTAATGCTTCTTTTGTAAGTTGACAGTGACGGTTTCTCTGTTACAATAGATTTTATGGTACAAAAAGCTTCCCACAACAGCTTTTATTTTTACTTTTACTTTACCGCCTCGGGCGGCGTGGGAAGTTGTGCTTAAAACTCAACAATCACCACCCCGCCCGCAAGGCGGGGTTTTTTAATGGTCTAAAACAAATTATTATTTTCTAAACATATGAAAAATCGATCAGTAACAATCATTGCAGGGCCTTGTTCTGTTGATGACAATAATATCAAGGAGATTAGGGAGATCTCAGAAATTGAAGTTAGCAACCGTGATGGAAAAAAACAGCGGGCAATCGGTGGAACTCGAATCGTGGGGCTGAAATCCAGAACTGAGCTTGATTCATCCGGGAACGGGATGGGTATTGATTATGACGCATACAGAAAGAATGTTGAAATTATTATGAACGGCGGGGGAATAAAAGATCTTGAAATTCTTCCCAGTGCTTATATTGCTGAAGAAATTGTGAATGAAACGGGGATGCTCATCGCAACGGAAGTGATGAATCCGATTGTGCAGCTTCCTTCCTTTGAAGGGAAAGTCGGAAAAGGGAAATTCATTCCCTGGAATCCGGCGGTCAATCAGTTGGGCTGGCACATAGAACAAACAGCTTTGTTTGTAAAAAGAAACGGCTGGCATATCGGGCTGAAAAACGGCAAGTGGATCGGAGATCATCTTCATTCTGCTGATGATGAAAACTATGCCGGAAAAACGACAATGGAGAAAACCTGGTCAGGCTTAACCCGCTACATCCAGGGTATAGAGGGAAATATTATCCTTATCCATCGAGGTGTTGATGTCCCGGGGAAAGGCGATTTTCGAAGTGCTGTAGTCCACAATATCGCACGCCGTGTCAAAAAAGAAACGGGAGCGAAACTCTTCTTCGATCCGAGTCATTCATATGGTCCGAAACTCCGGTCTCATATCGTTGGCGCCGTGGCTGAAGCAATGCGTATGAAGACAGCAGATGATGAGTACCTATATGACGGAGCGCTGATCGAGACAGGTACCTCCACCACAGATACCGAGCAGCATATCACCGTGCAGGAATTGAAAGAACTTGTTTCCGTACTTTCATCATTTCGTGATTTGGTTGCTCCGGAAGAAGTGATACAAAAATCAAAAAAAAGAACAAAAACAAAAAGTAAGGCTCAATACAAGTATTCATCACATTAAAGATATGGACATCACCGAATTAAGAAAAAAAATTGACACCATAGATAAAGAAATTCTCATTGCTTTGGCAAAGCGCCGAAATATCGTGAAGCAGATCGGTGTCCTCAAGCATGAATTGAAGATTCCTCCCATAGATGCAGTTCGATGGCAGGAAGTAATCCATTCCCGTATGAAGCAGGGGAAAGAACTTGAAATACCTGATCAGGTTGTAGCATCTATTTGGGATATTCTCCATGAATGGTCATTGGAAGTTGAGAGTAAACCATGAAGATGAGACAAATAGGTGTTATCGGTGCGGGAAAATTCGGAACACTTCTTATGGAGATTCTTCCTACGGTGTTTCCGTATGCGAATGTAGAATCCTATACCAGAGCATCGGTATCACGTATTGATCAATGTAATCTTGTTATTCCGGCAGTTCCGACAGAGAATTTTGCAGAAGTTATCAGAGGTATTGCACCGTTACTTGCTCGCGATTCTATAGTGATGGATGTTTGTTCGGTGAAAACGTATCCGGTGTCAGTTATGAAAAAAGAATTACCGACACATATCTCGATTATTGCATCGCATCCTATGTTTGGCCCGGGAACAGTGGCAAAACTCAAGAACAATTGGAACGGCTTGCGAATTGTGATGGAAGCAGTTCGGGTGGAAGAAAGCCGGTACGTAAAAATTCGGGACGCGTTTCGTCATGCTGGATTTGATATTATTGAAATGAATTCGGCAAATCATGATCGATACGCAGCTGAATTTCACTTTACGGCTCATCTTATTGCCTCCTTGGTCAAAAAGACTCAATTATCAAGAAGCCCGATTGATACCCGTTCAGTTGAGTCGCTTTTTGATTTTGTTGAAATGGTTCAAACCGACGATATCAAATTATTGAAAGATATGTACATTTATAATCCATTTTGTAAAAAACAATTGAGGAAAATCAATGCGGCCTACGAATCTATTACATCATTTTTGCATCAATCATGAAGATCTATTATTTAGGACCGAAAGGATCATATAGTTATTCGCTTCTGAAAAAAATCAGACCGACAGATGATCTGCAGCCATTACCCACATTTGTCCACATTGCAGAAGCAGTAATGAAAGACGAAGACAGTATGGGACTTCTTGGGATCGAGAACTCTATCAGCAGCTCGGTGCATGAAAGTGTTGATATCATATTTCAAAATGATTTATATATTGTTGGTGAAGCTTGTATGGATATCCAACTTCATCTTATAGGGACAAAAAAGGCTTCCCTTTCTGATGTTCAAGAAGTTTTTTCTTATCCTCAGGCCATCGCTCAGTGCTCTTCCTTTATCGAAAAGCATGCTCTAAAGATACGTGAAACTCCAAGTACAGCAGCTGCAGTTCAGGAAATCGATACCTTACAGGATGATACAAAAGCAGCAATCGCCGGTCGGGGTTCACTGGCTGATACTAATCTACGGATAATCCGGGAGAACATTGCAAACACATCTCATAATATGACCCGATGGATATTAGTGTCAAAAAAAGCTTTTTTAACGGATATAAAACCGGATAAAATAACCGTGATCTTCAAAGTAAAGCATGAACCCGGAAGTCTTGTGAAAGTGTTGAACGCAATCGCATCGGAAAAAGGAAACATGTCAAAGATAGAGTCGAGGCCGGTACCCGGCTCAAACTGGGAGTATCTTTTTTGGATTGATGTGGAAATACCGGTTGGATCAGCAGAAACATTCAAAAGGTTATTGGAAAAAGAAACGCTTACCTATCGTATGGTCGGAGTATACGAAAAGGGGCAGACGTATTCGGAGTAGTATAATTTTTATTAGGAATTATGAGTTAAGAATGTAAAGTTATGAAATCTATAGAAATTCATGTTGCGTCACACAAGTCGAATTATTCTGTGAAAATCGGAAGAGATCTTTTTCCTTATATAGATGATATGGTTGATTTTTCAAAGTTTTCAGCACTGTATATAATCACGGACAGTAATGTAGTCAAATATCATCATGATGAAGCTGACACCATTTTTTCAAGCCAAGCTTTGAATATATACACTCACACTTTCATCATGAATGCGGGAGAGAAGAATAAAAATTTATCTACAGTAGAAAAAATATATCACGATTTGGCTGAGAAACGTGTCGATCGAAAAGCTTTGATTATTAACCTTGGGGGAGGTGTCGTGACAGATATTGGTGGCTATGTGGCAGCTACTTATTTACGTGGTATTTCTTTTATCAACATCCCGACAACACTTGAAGCAATGGTGGATGCAAGCGTGGGAGGAAAAACAGGGGTCAATCTTGGTAATCTGAAAAATTATGTTGGTTCATTTGCACAGCCATTACTGGTCGCAGCAGATATTCTGACTTTAGAAACACTTCCCGATAGGGTTTTTCTACAGGGATATGCTGAAGTAATAAAACATGCTCTTATAGCAGACAAGGAATATTTTGTTGATGCGACAAGTGAAAAGCCTCTTGAAATGAGTGATGAAAAACTCATTGACATCATTTCGCGGTCAGTCGAAATCAAAGCACAGATAGTCCAGGAGGATGAGACAGAACAAGCAGCAAGAAAACTTTTGAATTTCGGACATACGATCGGGCATGTTGTTGAATCATTGAGTATGGACACCCATGATCCGCTCTTTCACGGTGAGGCTGTTTCAATCGGGATGATAGCTGAAAGTTATATTTCTCAGGTGACAGGTATGATTGATGAGAAGACATTTGACAAAATTGAGCGAGGGATTAAAACTGCCGGACTTCCGATACGATATAAAGGAAAAGTTACAATGGATGAGATTTTTGAAAAGCTTGTCACGGATAAGAAAGCGGAAAGAGGTCATATTAAGTGGACACTGATAAGCGGTATCGGACAGGGGGAATTCAATGTGAGTGTTGATGATAAGTTTGTGAGAGAGGCTATTGAGTATATATTGGGTTAGATTGATTTTTGAGTCATAACAGTACAAAAATTTTTCCGAGTTAATTCGCTGATGGAGTAGATTGGAATCCACACGGAGTTAATTTTATCGGCTCAAAAATAACTCTCAAAAATTTTCATACTGTTATTCATATCCATATGAAACAAATTCAATTAAAACCAATTCAATTAAAACCAATACAAAAACCGGTAGCTGCAACCGTTGTCATCCCCGGATCAAAAAGCGTGACCAATCGGGCACTGATTATGGCGGCGCTGACGAGAGGGACGGTGACGATCAAGTATCCGTTGTGGAGTGATGATACGGAAGCGATGATTGAGTGTTTGCAAACTTTTGGTATTAAGATTGAAAAACAAGAGCAAGAGGTCATTGTCCACGGAAGTATTTCTGATGTAATAGACGGGAAATATGAATTGAATGCAAGATTGTCCGGAACGACAATCAGATTTATTACGGCACTTGCTGCGATAGTGCCCGGAGTGAAGAATATTTTTGGTATCGGACGGTTGAATGAACGGCCGATACAAGATTTGGTAGAAGGATTACGTCAAATCGGAACGGAGATAACATACGAAAATCAGAACGGGTTTCCGCCTATCACTGTCCATCAGTCACCTATTACTACCAGATCCATTCGAATGAACGGAGATGTGAGCAGCCAGTATTTTACAGCGTTACTTTTGATAGCTCCCGTAATCGGCGGTATGACAATCGAAGTTGGGGGAAATCAAATCTCAAAACCATATATCGATATTACGCTTAAGATGATGCAGGAATGGGGCGTGACTGTTCAGAACAATGATTATAAATCGTATGTTGTTTCGGCAGGACGTTACCGTATGAGTGAATACATTGTAGAAGGCGATTACTCTGCGGCCGGATACTTCGCGGGGATTGCCGCTCTTTCCGGCTCGACAATCACACTTGAAAACCTGAATCAGGACTCGACACAGGGTGATAAGAAATTTCTCGACGTCATCGGATCTATGGGAAATGAAGTCATCTTTGAAAATCAGAAAGCAACAGTTCGCGGGAAAACGGTTCGTGCTATGGAAGTTGACATGGAAAGCTGTCCTGATCAGGCACAGACGCTTGCCGTGCTTGCCGCTTTTGCAGACGGCGTGACAAAGATGACAGGGGTACGTTCGTTAAGGGTGAAAGAAACGGAGCGGGTACAGGCTGTGCAGAACGAACTTGCTAAAATGGGAATAAGAACCGAGTCTCCTGATGAAGATACGTTGATTGTATTTGGAGGAAATCCTCATGCGGCGGTTATTGATACGTATCATGATCATCGGATGGCGATGAGTTTTGCTATGGCAGGAGCGAAAATTGACGGCATGAAGATCAATGATCCGGAGGTTGTGAAAAAGACGTTTCCTGAGTATTGGGAAAAATTAAAACAGATTGGAGTGAAATACGCATGACAGAAGCACTTTGATTTTATCAATATAAATTAAGCACAAAAAAACTATGAAAATCGCACTAATCGGATTTATGGGATCGGGGAAAACATCGGTCGGACACAAGTTAGCGAAGTTGCTCGATTTTGAGTTTATGGAAATGGATACTATTGTTCTTGAAAGAGCGAAGTTTCGAAATATGAAGGAGTTATTTTCAGCTAAAGGTGAGATTCATTTACGTGAATGGGAAATTGCAGTTGCAAAGGAATGGCAAGAGAAAGGAAAAACCGTTATATCGACGGGGGGAGGAGTAGTAATGAATAAGATTATTACTGACTACCTGAAAGAGGGGAACGGAACTGTTATTTATCTTCATGCTCCGTTTACTGTTCTTGCGGAACGGGTTGTAAAAGATAAAACGCCGCGGCCTCTTTTTGAAAATGCTCAGGAGGCATATCGATTGTATCGCTTCCGTTTACCGATGTACAAAAAATATGCAGACATGACGATTCGGACAAAGGGGAAAAACTCAGAGAGAATCGCGGAAGAAATTGTACTGAAATTGCATAAAAATCAGCCGGCGAATTTGAAGGATAAGAGCTTATTGAAAGAAGCAGTTGAACTGATTATGAAGATTCGGGCAGTATAATATGATTAAAAGAGGGATATACAAACATTACAAAGGCAAGGAATATCGGGTTCTTTCAGTTGCACGGCATTCGGAGACATTGGAAGATTATGTAGTATATGAACCGCTGTATGAATCCGAATCGGCATTTTGGATCAGACCTCTTACTATGTTTGTCGAATCTGTTGAGGTCGGCGGGAAGCGTGTACCTCGTTTTGAGTTTATTAAAGAAGAATGAATATATCAGGAAAAACAAAAATATGTGTCATCATCGGCGATCCTGTGGAGCATTCATTGTCACCCGCCATGCACAACGCTGCATATGAAGCTCTTGGGATTGATGATGAGTTTGTGTTTGTCGCAGCACATGTGAAGGTCGAGGATGTGAAAGATGTGGTTCAGGCAGTAAGAGTCATGAATATTAGAGGTCTGACATGTACCATTCCTCACAAAATAGAGGTCATACAGTATCTTGATGAAATAGATCCGATTGCTGAGAAAATCGGTGCCGTGAATACGGTTGTAAACGAAAACGGTACTCTGAAAGGGTATAACACCGATTGGCAAGGAACGGTTGTACCGCTCGAACGAAATGTCGGAAGATTGAAAGGCAAAGCTGTTGCATTAATAGGTGCAGGAGGAGCAGCACGTGCTATGGCCTATGGTGTCACAGAGCATGGCGCAAAACTTTCAATTTTTAACAGAACAAAAGAAAAAGCTGTGGCTTTGGCACATGAATTGAGTTCAGATGTCACTGTTTTTGACTATGATGATATGCAGAGCGAATTACCGAATCATGATATTATCCTTAACGCAACAAATCTCGGAATGGGAGATCAGATTGGTCAAACGCCTGTTCTGAAAGAGTATATTCACAAAGGGCAGATTGTTTTTGATGCGGTGTATGCACCAAGGGAAACGAGATTGCTGAAGGAAGCGAAGGAACAGGGGGCAACCACGATCCAGGGCATTGAAATGCTTTTATATCAAGGCGCTTCTCAGTTTGAATTATATACGGGAAGAAAAGCCCCGGTTGACTTGATGCGAAAGGTTTTACAATAAAGTATGAATATTAAAATTTGTACTCCGATCACGGGAAACACTATTGATGAATTTCTGAGCAATCTTGCTAAAACTCAGGAAATATCCGATTGTATTGAACTGCGGGTTGATACAATACGCGGGTTGACTATGGATCATATTCGTACCATCAAAGATCAGACAAAAAAAGAAGCCATTTTTACCTGTAGATCAAAAGAAGATGGCGGTCATTTTGAAGATCCGGAATCGCAACGTGTTAAAATAATCCAGCGCGGAATAGGATTATTTGAGTATGTGGATATTGAGTTGTCAACTGTAAAAAGACATGATTTCAGCTGTGAAGACGGTACGAAAATTATACTATCATATCACAATTTTCTCGAGACACCGAGCTACTGGGATATGCAGAAGGTGATTTTTGAGATGAATAAATTCAAGCCTGATGTCCTGAAAATCGCGACGATGATTCGGGAAGAATTCGAGATGACAAAGTTGTATCGGTTGCTGACAAATAAGCCTCATACGGAAAACCGCATTGTGATCGGAATGGGAGAAAAGGGTAAAATCACGCGTATTCTTGCTCCGCTCATCGGGAGCTTTCTGACGTTTGCTGCAACGCCCTGGTGTGAGAGTGCGCCCGGGCAGATAGAGCTTGGGGAGATGAAGAAAATGTATAAAGCATTATCATTCTAAACAAGTTTGCTGCTCTATCCCCGTTTTCTCACGTCGTCACCCAAAGGGGCCCACGACATTGTTCGAAAACAGGTATCTTCGCACAGAGATACTATTTCAAAGTTTACAGTTTATTTTTTGACATTTTATGCTGAGATTTTTAACTGCCGGCGAGTCGCACGGCAAAGGATTAACAGTCATTATAGAAGGGATGCCAGCGGGTATTCCGATTTCAGTCGACTTCATCAATCATGAGCTTGAGAAGAGACAGAAGGGGGCCGGCTCGGGAGGGAGAATGCTTATTGAGAAGGATGAGGTTGAGATCTTGTCCGGAATACGTTTTGGCAAAACGATTGCAAGTCCGATAGCTATGATCATCTGGAATAAAGATCATAAGAACTGGGGAGACAAAATGAGTACGGAAGAACAACCTGATGACGTCGTTGCCGCAGCTCGTGTGACAGAACCAAGACCCGGGCATGTCGATTTGCCGGGAGTACAGAAATACGGATTTGATGATGTCCGCAATGTCCTTGAACGTGCATCCGCCCGTGAAACAACCGCGCGAGTTGCAGCCGGTGCTGTCTTTAAACAGTTTCTGGCAAGGGAAGGTATTGAAATCGCCAGTCACACAATCCGGATCGGTGATGTTTTCCTTGACAAGGAATACACATTCGAGGATATTCAAAAAACGTATGAGCAGGATCCTGAAATTCGATGCATCGATCCTGAAACCTCAGAAAAAATGAAAATGCTGATTGAAAAAACACGAAAAGAGATGAATACCCTCGGAGGCGTAATTGAGGTGTGGGCAAACAATGTTCCTGCAGGCCTGGGAAGTTATGTACACTGGGATCGGAAGATTGACGGTCAGATCGCACAGGCTTTGATGAGTGTTCAATCTGTAAAAGCAGTCGAAATCGGGTCAGGGATTGCGGCAGCAGGATCATTCGGATCTGAAGTTCACGATGAAATTTTTCATGAGAAAGAAGAAGGGTATTATCGAAAAACAAATCGAGCAGGGGGAGTTGAAGGCGGTGTCACCAACGGAATGCCTGTTGTGGTACGCGTCTATCATAAACCGATCTCAACACTGTATAAGCCGATGAATACCGTTGATATTAATACTAAAGATCCGGTTAAAGCAACTGTCGAACGGTCGGATATTTGTGTCGTACCTCGTGCCGGAGTCGTTTCTGAAGCGATGCTTGCATATGTGCTTGCCCAAAATGTTTTGGAACGATTCGGTGAGGTCTAAAAACGGAATTATTTGCATTCCGAAGATTTGTTTTTTATAATACATGTTATCGTATGAAAAAATCGATGTCATTTGCACTTATTGTCCTCCTTATTAACCGCTAACGGCGGGAGGGCATTCATTTGACATTTGCACCCGCCACACAGGCGGGTTTTTTTTATGGAGACTTGCTTTTGCGAAGCAAGAGCTTAGTCGACATTATGCCCGACAGATGTGTCTGTATAAGGTGTTAAGGGCGATGGAGACTTGCTTTTGCGAAGCAAGAGCTTAG
>CAYMVU010000005.1:0-37641 GCA_964394215.1 uncultured Gammaproteobacteria bacterium | reverse complement strand
TTCCTTGCTAACACGGATCTCCCGGATTTCTCCTTCAGGATTCACATGAAGAAACGCCCTGAAGGAAACGAGTACTTCGTCATCGGTGTTTTCATCCGCGGTAAGAATCCTCCTGCGAGGACTATCGATTTTCCCAACTGGATCAAGCTTGAGTAGTACGCTTTGTGCCCCGCGGCCGTCGTTTTGACGCGCCGCGGGGCTCTATCCTTTCTTATTTTTTATTGAAATCTTTACTTATTTGAGCTCAAAGCGTATATAATACGCTCAATATGACAGAACACGGCATCAGAGGACATCACTTAGGCTATCTCCTGCAGGTAGACCGGGCCCATATGCAGTATGAACAGGCAGGATTTTCTCCATACGAAGCTCGTTCTCGTGCCACGTCCGATGTGAGAGATTGGATGAAATCAAATTTGGACTTACTTGCTGGTGCAGGCGAAGGACAATATTTCGATATTGTCGGTTTGGAACAGCAAAGTGGCACAATTGTCTCTCGGAACTTCGCAACGGCTCTTCTCGGACTGTATCAACTTTCGGATGAAGAAATCGCCGTTCACTCAGAAAAAGACGGGATCTGCCGGGCCTGTATCATCGGAGCGCACTGTGAAGAGGAAACATATGAATATGACATGCCGTATATGAGAGACGTCAAACGAATAGCGGATCGATTGGATATTCCGTATGTTTTTACGGATGGTGTTTTTACGATTACTGCCGCGGATCTCAAACAGGTACTTCGGGAGATGAACACTGAAGAAATTGAGTTTGCCAATGACACGGACAGATTTTAATTGTTCGGGTCGGGGACTACTGCACTTCGTGGCGTATTTGTACAATCCGCTTCAAAACGGTTTCCGTTCTGATCATATCCGTCTACTTTCCAACTGTCATCTATTCCGGGTCCGCGTCTTCCGAAAAAAGTACCACCACACTGTCCGTTGACGCATACGTCATCACGATGTTTTACTCCGTCAGGATAGACAGCACAATTATCGACTGACTGCTCCTGCTGTGAGGGATACACCGGAAACGGAGCCGTTTCAGGCATCGTCTGTTGTTGAGGTGGTACATATTGAAACTCTTGAGAAGGGGGATTGATCCGATCCGGTCCCCGATACGGTTCGGCACTTTCCTGATCACGCAGACGTTTGTTCTCTTCATAGTTTTCCCAGGACATCTGTGAAATCAAGCCGCCTAAGGCAAGTAGAGCCAAAGCGGAAAGACCTCCCTGTACGAGACATCCGCGAAAAGATTCTTTTGACATGAGGTATATTATACACCCTTTATACCATTACTCACAGTTCAGGCTGGATCGACAGGCCGCCGCCGCTTCAGCCGGCATGGAATCACAGACGGCGCAGCTTGCTTCAGGTGATGTGCTCCCTTCAGCGCCCATTGATTTTTGGAGGTCTTCAAAAACTTTCATCTGTTCGGAAAGATCCATGAACTCAATATCCGAAGGAGGGGCAAATACGCTCGGATCTTCATTCCATCCGGTACATTTATAGTCAAGCTCTTCGTCAGGGTTCATGTATTCCGTATTCCATTCGGTATTCTCGATCTCTTCATTGATTGATGCTTCCATGCTTTGGCTTATTGACATTTTTACGCCTTTGTTTTCGGCATTAGTCCAGGTATACATCGTCGAATCAACCATGATCATACCGCCCTCTGTCGTATTGTTGTCCTGATCGGTGATTGTAAAATCAGTTCGGACATTTTCGCCGGAAATATATGATGTTCCTGATGTTTTTCCCGTCTCGGGATCGGAGTACTCAAATGTACATTTCTGACTTCTACCTAAGGCCATGATATCTTTCAATGACATCAATCCTGTAGTTTCTGTTTCAGTCGCAGCTGTCTTTTCCGGAATATCCGTGCTTTCGGATGTGGATGCCCGTTGGGTCATGTAGTAGTATCCGCCGCCGCCTGCCAGAAGAACTGCAATGATAACGCCGATAATAAGAGGTAGTTGTTTCATATAGTATATATAGTATCTCCTTCTGTCCGTCGTGTCAATATATAGCCTGTTTATCATAAAGTATCTGATGTATTTATTGAAATATTATGAGTTGATAGTATAATGAGACTTCTATGACAGAACGAAGTATAGATCAGGGGATAGTAATGCCGTTGCCGGCACATATTGATGCTTTGAAATCAATGGCTCCGCTCTCACCTGCAAATCAACAACTCACTTGGGATAAAGGACCGTACTGGAATCATAAACGAGGAGAGGTCTTGCCGCATCATCAGGCTTTGTTTGGCGCATATGCCGCTTTTGTGGAGCGGGATACACTCAGTCAGGTCACACAGGAAGATCTGAGCCACAGCGATATCCTGTTTCGCTGGGCGACAGGTCTTTCCTCTCATCCGGATGAGGTAAGAGCACTAGACCCGGTACGGGGACAAGCCATGCGTACTATTTTTGAGTACCGCCTTGAAAAAGCAGCGCAGTTTGAAGGTGAGGAGGCAGTGAAGCAGATGCTCACGTCATATAGAACAGTTATCCGGGCAATGATTGAAAGCCACTGGATCACTCTGCCTGAGGCACAGATCATGGATGACAGACTCGGCTATTTGCGAGAATGTACCAATGCCGAAAAAATGACTCTGCTGGAAAACAAAATACGAAAAAATGCTCAGGAACTCATCACGGAGTAATTACCAACCGAGCTCTACAAACCCAAGTACCGCTTCCTGAGGGTTTATTACTTCATAATCTCCGTTTGAAGTCTTGCGTAAATATTCAGAAGCGTAGACAACGACCGTGTTTTGCGCGTAATCAAGAAGATCCATATCACCGCTATTACATAATTTTTTGAGAGGGATACCGTATGTATACTGTCGTGAGTAGACGTCATCGCGACTTTCATCCTTTATTCCCGTCAAAATGACCCGATGACCGTATTGTTGAGAAACGAAATCGGAGATCCTTTTATTGGGGTCTTCGGTGCAAAGAACGTGCTGTAGTGTATCGTACGGTTTGAGTGCTTCCATAGATATTGTGTTGGTCGGGTGGCCCGATAAATATCGGACCACCCTTGTTTGACCTACTTCCTCTTAGCCTTCTTGGGTTGAGGAGTGGGGTCTTGTCCGGACGGTTCTTTGGGCGGGGTCGGGCCGCTGGGCTGGGAATCTATCCAGCTATGGCCGCAATTCCCGCAGTGTTTCTTCCCGGATCGGGAATAGACATCTTTCGAACTTTGACATCTCGGGCATGTATTCATCAGGTTTCTCCTCGATGAAATGATAGGTTGCTTCTCCATGCGTTCGGAGAAGCTTATAGTATACTATTTATATAAGAAAATATCAATATTTATACTTAAATTAAATGATTGATTGAAAATATATATTTCCTATAATATAATAATTGCATGCCCCAAAAAGAAATTGAAATCGGCGATATACTGTATCACCATACCGACAAACCGTTCGAAGAGTTCTTTCCTGATGCAAGCAATGTCGTGTACTTGGGAAAGACAAAAGAGAGTGTCCATCTTGTCGGCGGTGTCGGATTTCTCCTATTGTTTCAGGTAATAGACAGTTTGGGGAAGAATGGCACTTACGGCAGCCGGGATGGCTTCGGTCAAAACGGAGATTGGATCTCCCTCCCTTCTGAAGTCGCTGCAGAAAGTCTCCAACTCCTCGAGACGATAGAAGAGTATAGCAACGACTAAAGAACCTTCATCAACTCTGTGGTATCATAGAAGTATTGAAATTGTATTCTTCCTGTGGAAAAAGTCCGTTTACTCATCGACAAAAACTATCAAACAATAAAACGTGCTCTTCGGGTGATGAAGGAGTTTACCGGGTATGCCCTGATGTACTGGGGTGAATCCATCCTTGGAGTACATCAGAAATATCGGCTGATATCACTTGTTATAGAGAATATTCTGCAAAGTCAGGATATGCGTGTATATGTCATACGTTCCTATGACCGCTCCCTATCAGTCAGGTTTCAGATAGAGGCAAGTCTTCCTGACAAAGGAACCATTGATCCGAGATACTTTGTCCGCGAGCTTGTGCTCCAGCTCGGATGCGAACCGACGGATATAACCATGGATCTTGAGGACAAGATACTTTATATAGAAATCACAAAAACGGCAATCAGCAATCTTGAGAAAGGAAAAACGCCGTACATTCCGAAAGCATACAATCCCGTCTACTTTGATGAGTATATCGAGGAAGCCCGACAGATTGTTCTCAAAGAGGGAAAAGGTACTCCCGAACTCCTACAGGAGAGGCTCGGTGTGGGCTATGCTCGAGCGGCACGTATACTTGATGAACTCGAAACAATCGGGATACTCACTCCGCCTGAAGGTACGAAACCGAGAAAACTTGTGAATTGAGCGTATCTTACCGGAGTATAATATCTCTCATTTCTATGCATCCTGAAAAAAAACGTTCACTCATCGGTATTGCGACAACCGGAGCGGCACTTATTGCCTTGTCATATTTGGCAAAGCCTCCTATAGAGTCATCTTACGGTAGAGCAGTCCAGTATGAACCCGAAGGAATAGTTGTTCCGTTTGGGGATGAAACATTTGCTCAAAGAATCAACGGGACAATACCGCCTATCGAAAACCCGGCACTTCTATGCGGCCCGTATCCTGATGAAACGAACGACCCTTATTTGCCTGAGCAAAAATCTTTGATGGCGGATACTGAACATGATGATGGAGACAATTTGCAGGTATGTCCGGATCCCTATGTCGGCTATGATTATATCGCCCACAGACTAGAAGAACGGATTCCTGAAAAAGAGCGGCGACCGGTCACGCTTGTCGTTATGGATTCCGGGATCAATGCTGATCATGAAGATTGGTGTGACGGACAGATAGATACTGAACTCTCAAAAACCTTCCTTGATTCTGTTCAGATTGAGACCTCCCCTTTGACCGATGAAGTCGGACATGGGTCTGCGGTCGCGGGTATCGCAGCAGCCTGCACGGGGAACGGTATAGGCATGGCATCACTGGGAAGAGGAATAGATATTGCATCGGTCAAACTGATGTTTCCGTATGCAGGCGGAGGAATTGTAAATACCAGCGACTGGACGCGTGCGATGCAGTATATAGATGAACAGGCCAGAGCAGATATCGGCAGACAATTTGTTTTGAATATGAGTTTTGCCGGCTTTTTACACAATCAAAACATTGAAGAAATCATCAATCTTTTCCCTGACAATGTGACATTGTTTGCCGGGGCAGGTAACAATCAGTACAACATGCCGACAAACCGCCTTGATTATCCGGCGGGATATGATCGGGTATATGCAGTCGGTGCCTCTGTGGATGAATCTCCGGATACCCTTTGTGGATTTTCACATTACGCAACAGCGAAAAACCGTTTTATTGTCGCTCCCGGGTGCTTTGATATTTGGGGATTCAGTAACGAAAATGACGGAAGTTTTTCGTACCGCGACGGTTTGTCCGGTACATCTTTTTCAGATCCGAACCTGTCCGGAATGTATGCCTATTTCCTCCATATTTTTCCGACACTCACACCGTCAGATATCATGCAAACCATTTTCGAAACATCCCGTATCGTAGATCAGGCATCACAGGGCACACTTGATCAACCGCTTCGCGCGATTTCGCCGCTTCATGCGATTCATGCCCTGGCCGTGAAAGCAGGGTATGAAGATCAGATTAAACCGCCTCAAGAAGATTACAATTATTATTTGCCCGTTATAGAAAGATAAATGTATCTTCTGTTACAATAAAATCATATGAGAACAATCCATCAGATCCTTGACGAAAATGAAACTATTTTCTGGGAGGGAAAACCGGCCTTTTTTCCGTTTGTTTTTAACGGAGGTAATGTGTTTTTGGCAGCATTCGGACTGATATGGTCTGCCATGACTATTCCGTTTTTGTTTGCGACGTCTTTCGGCTGGTTTATCCCGCATGTATATATCGGGCCGATCATGATCTTTGGCCCGACATTGTACCGTTTTTTTGTTTACAACAATATTTATTATGCCGTCACAAATAAGCGTGTACTTCTCGAAGGCGGTCTTGTCGGACGGGATCTCAAATCAATCGATTTTGATCAGATCACGGATGTGTCCGTCAATGTCGATCTCTTTGATAAACTCTTCAATCAAAATACCGGTTCGATTTTTGTCATGACTCCCGGTGCTTTCAGACAGACAAAAAACGGAGCGGTCCCTCACCCGCATGAAATGGACAGTATTCATGATCCGTATGTGCTTTTCAAAAAGCTCAAGGAAGTCTCGCATAGCGTAAAAGCGGATATCAATTATCCAAATGCGATGAGACCGGCAGAGAATCCCGGGTATAATACAGCTGTTACAAACAATCCGTTTGATAAAAAACCTGATGGAACAACCGTCACTTCCTGAGTCGCCTGAGCTTGCGATGTTCCGGGCAGAGTTTACTGCCGCATTGACAGATACTGTTGACTTCCTCGGTTTGGATGATGAACCGTACTTTCTACCTCTCCGCCCCGAAGATCTTGGAGTAGAAGATCCTCGAGGGTTCGAAGAACTGTCAGATGATGAACGAATGATTATCCGAGATGTCACCTACAATACCCTGGGATGTGATGATCTGCAGCCACCTGCAAGAATATATACCGTGCATTCTGAGGATGGAGAAGAAATCCAAGTGCAAGTACTTCACACGAACCGTTCGGATACAGGAGTATTTCTTCATAGATTCATATATTCAGACGGAAGTAGCATGTTTGTTTTGGCACCCCAAGACGCGACAATCATTTCTTAAAAACCCGTTTCATGACAGTATCGACATAGGGTTGGAGTCCGAGATAAGCACCTGCTTTTTGTGATGCAAGAATAAAAAACATGAGAATATACATAATGTGCATATTGATTATTCCGGTTTTGGGCGGAAACTGAGAAAAGTAAAATAAAAGCATCATCAGGCCTCCAGAATACGCGGTAAACCAGAGAAAGACTCCGAAAATCAGTGAGAGACCGATCCCGATTTCCCCTCCTATGACCAAAAAATCCACGACTGGAGTGCCGGCCATTGACTGAAAGAAATCAGCAAACGGACCGTACGTAGTTGCTTCAAGATATCCTTTGGCGGAAAATCCATTAAGCAGTTTTTCGATACCTGAATTCAGAAATAGGAGTCCGAATAAAATACGGGACGAGAGCAGGATCTTTTCCTTTAGGCTGTTCATATCATAATTATACATAATCTGCATTTGTACGTTGTTTCTTTCGAAATATTTATCGTAAACAGGTAAAATTTACAGTTCATTTATGTATTTACAATATGTATGCCAATCAATAGACGTGAACTGATTTTCGGTGTTGCCGGACGGTTACTGGGGCTTGATAAAAATGCCGTTTCTCCTGAAAAACATCGCTTTGTGTTTGTGGGAGAAGGGCAGTTTACACCGTACGGAACGGATGATGATCTCATGAACTGGCAGGTTCTTTATCGCTGCGGGCTGAGTTTGGATATCAACAGAAGCAGCGTCATGAAGCTAATTCTTCAACATGCTTCTGATGTTGATAATCTAAAAAAAGTCTCAGGTATGGTCGTTTCTGAAGAATTGGCGGATACTATCATTCCCAGGCTTCCCGGGGGACTTGATTTTGTAAAATCAATATTTACCAAAAACAGACCGTATCTCATAGCACCGGACACAGCTGACCTTGATCGTGCTGCAGGTGTACAACGGAATCCTTGGGACTATATCGGACGGGAGGTAATACTTCAAAAAGAGAAACGGGTTTTGCGTGACGGTACATATCAGGAAACAACCGGAGATGCCCCTGCATACATTTTTGATGTCATGGCTCCTGAACACCGAGATCTTCCCGTGAACAATGCCTTTTTTTGTGATGCCGATCCGAATACGTATCAACAATTTTTGGGTATACGTGTTTATGATTCTGAACCTTTCTTTCGATCGGCAGACGGTCATCCTGTATACGAACTTCCTTATGTCTCTCTTAGATTTGATCCTCAAAATCTCGACTCTTGATAAAAATCCTACGAATAATTGGTCGTGCTACAATGTATGTATCTGAGAAAAGCATCACCTCAACTACTCTATCAGCGTAAGAAACATACCCTCATGAGTCCGGCAATTTTTGTGGTCGGGGCAATGATGTTTTTTATGATGTTGTTTGACGGCATCTTAGGATTTGCCGTTCCGATTGCCATTACGTCACACGGAGTCAGCAAATCGATGATGGGTATGATCTTCGGATTCTCATCCATTGCAGGAGCGTTATTTGATTTTTATCTCTCTCACAATATTAAGTCGGTCCATTATAAAAGGATGTTTCTCGGTATGTTTACGGCGGCGGCGCTTTACGGGTTGGTACTTTTCGGAAGCAACAGTATTTTGTTTTTTCTTATTGCAATGGGATTGTGGGGTATGTATTTCGATTTCTTAAGTTTTGCAAACTATGATTTTGTCTCACGCCGGCTTTCAAAAGAGACATATACACTTGGGTTTACCATCATAGATTTTTCGAAATCTTTAGGGTATGTCATTGCACCGATTATTGCCGGAGCACTTATTGTGAACACCGTACCTCCCGCGGCGTACGGAACGGCTTTTATTTTTCTTACGGCATCTCTTCTCAGCTATTTTGTTCTTATCACTTTTTTTGCTAAGCGAACCGCTGGGGTTACTCATGTGCATCACAGAAAATTGCCTGCTTTGAAAGAATTTATACTTTGGATACGGATGATGAAAAACTTTCGTATCCCGCTTGCTTTTATTTTTCTTCTCTATGTGACGGAGTCATTTTTTGTTGTGATCGGTCCGCTTATTTCTGAGGATTTGGTGCAGATCCATCCGTTAGGAGGACTGGTGCTGTCTGCTTACTTTCTTCCGCCTCTTTTTGTGGATTGGCTTGTGCCCGGAATAACGGCAAAATTCGGAAAAAAAAGGGTGGCATTTGTGGCATTTTTTATAGCTTCTCTGTTACTTACAACATTTGCGTTATTGGAAAATCCGTTCGTGATTGTATCGATTGTTCTCCTGTTATCAACATTCCTGACGTTCTCATATCCGGCAATCCGCTCGGCTGTTGCGGACTATATCAGTGAAAATACAGCATTTGAAAAAGAGATTGAGGGAGTAGCAGACTTTGCCGTAAATGTTGGCTATACAGTCGGTCCGATACTCGCAGGAATTTTATCGCAGGTTTTCGGAAATCATATGGCATTCAGTATCTGGGGAATACTTGCAACCGTATGTATCTTGCTTCTTCTTCCGTATGCCGGACATGATATAAAAATTGCCAAAGCCAATACGGTATAATGTGTCGGTATGGCAGGAATATCCTTTATATATGCCGGGAAAAAGATCGATTGTCAGGTAGAGTACAGCTGGCGACGTTCAACCAGTATCAGTATCAAGCCTGACGGGCGCGTTCTTGTACGTGCGCCGAAAATGGTCCCGCTTCTTATCATCGAAAAACTTGTACGGGACAAAGCTTCATGGATATATAAAAAAGTACGTTTTTTTGAGCTACATGCGACAAAAAAGCAGGACAAAGAATACATTGAAGGAGAAATACACCATTATTTAGGTGAAGAATATGCTTTGGTGATTGCAGAATCAGCAGAAGATAGTGTGAAAATTGTCGGGAACACACTACATGTCACAACAAAGAGACCTTCTTCAAGGATCGTCAAAACGCTTGTGAAGGCATGGTATCATGAGCAGGGCGTGAAGACACTCTATGAGCGATATGATTTAGCAAAAAAGATATTTGCGAAAGTCGGTATTTTTCCGAAGTCACTGACATATAAGCCCATGCGCGGCAAGTGGGGAACCTGCAGTCATGACGATCATATCTGTCTCAATCCGGACCTTATCAAAACCCCGCTTGAATGCGTTGACTACGTCGTCTATCATGAATTATGTCATGTTCGCCACCATAATCATGGTCCCGGCTTCCATAGGCTCATGCAGAAGGTCATGCCTGACTGGAAAAAGCGCAAGAAAATACTTGATACCTATGGAATAGCCTAATCTATCGGATACCGTCATCCTGAACCAAGTTTCAGGATCAATGGGGTTTCCTATTAATAATTGGCTCATTTTATGAAATCAAAAACCATATTGCTTTATATCACATTTGCGGCTCTTATTATTATTGTCGCTCTTATGTTTATGCCGTACCCGGGACAGGATGAGCTGATGACTGCCGACCAACCACCCGTTGAGACACAACAGGAGTTCAATCCGCAATACGGCGATCTAACCGAAGAGCAGATTGCAATTGCTGATCGGGCGATCGGAGACCTTTTGAATTCTGTCGAAGGACTAAATCCTTCGATGATCAGTGTAAAAAGTTTCGAAACACGTGAATTCAGCAGTACAGCACTGGATTGTCCTCAGGAAGGACAGATGTATGCTGAAGTCATCACTCCGGGATATCAAGTGGTGCTGGAAGCACAAGGACAGGAATACGATTACCGACTTGATACGGAAGAAGCTGTTCTGATGTGTCAGGAGTAACAATCTTCTATCATTCCCTAATTTGCCTCATCCTTCATCGACAAGCACAATTTTGACTACGATAATAACCTATAGTATAATATACGTAATCCTGCTTTTGCATGCAGGTACCTAATTACAGCCATAGAAAGGAGAATACTATGGCTCAGGTTCACACTTGTGAAGCGAATGGTTGTATTGCAAACGGATTAGCGGATTCGAAGGTGAAAGGACAGGAACGCACGGTTCATCTCTGTTACCACCATGAACGTTTTCAAAACTCCATTCTCCTCAAAGACGGGTCGTCTTATAATCCCGGGACACATATGCTGTCTCAAAAAAAATAGGCACCCAACACCAAACACGCCGGCCGCGACTTTACAGTCACGGCCGGCAACATCCCTCACTTCAGAGTATGGTAGTATGTATATATGCCAATTGATGTTCGGAAACTTTCGATATCACTTCTTGTTCCGTTCGCGGCTGGTGCAATCGGCTCAATCGCAACTGCTTCATCTATTCCCAGCTGGTATACAACCCTCGATAAGCCCTTTTTTAATCCTCCCAACTGGATATTCGGACCCGTCTGGACACTTTTGTATCTTCTGATGGGTACGGCTTTTTATCTTATATTGAATAATAAGAAAAGAACGATACATAAGAAAAAAGCTGTGATGTACTACTGGATTCAAATTTTCCTAAATACACTCTGGTCACTTGTGTTTTTCGGGATGCAGACGACACTCGGAGGCATTATTATTATCATACCGCTACTTGTCTTTATCGTCCTCACAATGAACAATGCCAAATCAGTTTCATATGCCTCTTTTCTTTTGTTTATCCCATATGTCCTCTGGGTTTCCTTTGCAACCGTTTTAAACATATCATTATTTCTGTTGAACTAAATGAGCAATGTATTTCCGTCTAAACATCCACTGATCCAGCACAAACTGTCATTGCTTCGGGATGTGAAAACTGATCCCAAATTATTTCGAGAGCTCGTGGGTGAAATTGCAGCGCTTCTTGTTTACGAAGCAACCGCTGGTTTGTCCACTGCAGAAAAAGAGATACAAACACCCTTAACAAAAACGAGAGGACTGCTTATTAAGGAAAAAATCGGTCTTGTTCCGATACTACGGGCCGGGTTGGGAATGGTCGACGGAATCTGGAAATTACTTCCGCAGTCAGAAGTATGGCACATCGGGCTCTATCGTGATGAGAAAACTCTTCAGCCTGTGCAGTACTACAACAAGCTGCCGGTTTCTCCGACGGTTGAAATCGTGTTCGTTCTTGATCCGATGCTGGCAACAGGCGGATCGGCATCCGCAACGATTGATATTCTCAAAAAGTGGGGAGCGAAACAGATCATATTTATGGGTCTTATTGCTGCACCGGAAGGGATTACAGAGGTTCATAAAAATCATCCGGAAGTTCCGATCCATATCGCGCATATTGACGAGCGTCTCACTACGGACAAGGATGGTTTTCCTGCAGGATATATTTATCCGGGACTCGGAGATGCAGGAGATCGCCAGTTCGGAACATAGAGTTTGGAGTACTTATTTTGGACTTTTCATTCTTCACAGGTATGGTAATATAGTAGGGTATGAACACCAAGATATTCGTCATTTTATTCTCAGTTCTATTCCTGATTATTCTTGTGGGGCTTGGTGTACTGTTTCAGAAAAAAATTTCATCAAATACACAGTCAAATCAGCCCGACGAAGTTGAGAAACTAAATCTTGTCGGAGATGACGGCGAATCCGATATTACAAATTCTTTGTCACAGCAACAACAGCAGCAGCTAACACAGGAACCGACTCTCAAGCCGTTGCGTGACGATGCCCCCTCTCAGGATATGACAATTGATACTGAAAAAAAATACACCGTAACTTTGAAGACTACGGAAGGTGCTATTGTAATCGAAATGATGACGCAGGAAGTACCCAAAACAGTTAACAACTTTGTTACGCTCTCCAAAAAAGGATTTTATGATAACACAATATTCCATCGTGTCATCAAGGGATTTATGATCCAAGGCGGTGATCCGAAAGGAGACGGGACAGGAGGCCCGGGGTATAAGTTCGATGACGAACCTTTCGAAGGTGAGTATACACGCGGAACCGTAGCGATGGCCAATTCAGGCCCCAATACAAACGGCAGTCAATTCTTTATCATGCATGAAGCAACACCGTTACCCAAAAACTACGTGATATTCGGGTTTGTGAAGGAAGGACTTGATGTCGTTGACAAAATTGCGGAAGCTCCCGTGACAATGAGCGCATCAGGTGAAGAATCTAAGCCGGTAAACCCCGTTAAAATCATCGAAACGGTAATCGACGAAGAGTAGATTCGATCAGAGACAACTTGATGTCATGTTTGTGCCCTTCGTCAGATTCTGAAAAGAAGCTTCTTCTGATGTTCTTCGATATTGGTAAAGTCATCCGCAAGCTCCACAAGCTCCTTGTTTGCTGTACGCTTGAACGCGACAATCTCCACAAGACATCCCAAAGCCTGCTGCAGATAATTGACAACCGGTTTGAAATCTCCGTCTCCGGTGACGAGAATAATCGAGTCGACTTTGTTTCCTAATCTGATAGCGTCCATGGCAATACCCAAATCCCAGTCTCCTTTTTTTGCTCCTCCATAAAAAGTCTGCAGCGGTTTTTCTTTTACTTCAAATCCTGCATCATGAAGGGCATTGAAGAACATGTTTTCTTTGGTGTCATCGGCATTGATGACATATGCGATAGCGCGAACAAGAATTCTTCGTTGCACCACTTGAGAAAGAAGATTTTTGTAATTGACGCGTGAACTATAAAGGTTTTTACCTGAGTAGTAGAGATTCTGTACATCGACAAGTACCGCCACTCTCTGGTCTCTGTTTTTTACAATCATATGGAAGTAGTATAGAGTATATTGGGCTAAGTATAAAGTGAAGATGCTTATGGAAATATATTACTCAGTCGGCGTCAGAGAAGGATTGGGAGTAGGGGACGGAGTAATGCCCAGCTTCATATTCTGAATTTCTTTTTGTATTGCACTCCAATTATCAATTCCTTCTTTCGGAACAAGGATATAACCGCCGTAATCAGAGTAGGCATCGCTTAAGAATTTATCGGACAGTACGAGAGTGTCTACCTGGTAATTGTTGGCATTTCTGCCTTCCAGCAGTAGTTTATTCATCTCAGAAAGGGGGAGATCGGTCTTCACGTGTTGTTCAAGTTCGTTTAATAGAGGGATTATTTTCGGAATAAATCCGATACCGAGAATTTTCTGCTTTGCCGCTTCGATTACATTTTGCTGGCGCTGTGCCCTATTGAAGTCTCCCCCGTCTTCAAGAGCATGACGTGAACGGGCATATTTAAGCGCAGTGATGCCGTCCATATGTGTTTCACCGGCATCAAAATGCAGTACTTCATATCGACAGGGGAAGGCAACGGCTGGACGTTCTTTAATGTCTTTGTAAAACTGTTCAAGTTCCGGCTTTTCTTCAAATAGCTTTTTCTGATCTTCCTCAGACATTTCTTTATTGATTATCGGTTCGATTTGTTTGAATTCTTTATCGCGTTCACAGAGATCGTTCATTTTTTCTTCAATTGGGTACTCATAGTCAGTAAAGGCTTTTTTTACATTCACATCTATTCCGCCGAGAGTATCAATGGTTTTCACAAAACCCTCAAAGTCGATTGCTGCAAAGGCATCGATTTTAAGCCCGGTGATATCTTCTGCGGCTTTTTTTAATAGTCCGGACGGATTGTCCTCTGTCAAAAGCTTCGTATCTATTGCCGGATAATTTTTGGGATTGATCCCCATTTGATAGAGAGCATTTATCTTGCTATGGAATTCTTCTCCGTTTTTGGTCTGTACCTCGACCCACATATCGCGCGGGAGTGAAACCAAAATTGCTCTTTTGCTTTTGATATCGATGTTGGCGACCATGATAGAATCGGTCAGATAGGTACCTTCATGTGTGCCGCCGCCATATCCGAGAAGAAGGAACGTATACTCAGTTTTTTCTTCTTTCTGGGGAGCACGAGGAGACTCTTGAGCTTCAGTATGAATGGCGTTATAAAATCCGAGAAGTCGCATCACTATCAGGCCGGCTGAAACAAGAAAAACGATCCCGAGTGAAATCAGGGAAAGTTTTAATACATTATTTCGCTTTTCGATGCGTTTCAGTCGTGATGCTGACATAAATCGGTTCGGGTATTATACCCCATTTACAATATCATATCCGAGTGTTGATCGAACAAACAGCAACCGATGCCAGGGTGTAATTCCGTGGTTTTGGATTGCTGTCCGATGCTCCTTGGTCCCGTATCCTTTGTTCCGATGCCACTCATAAACCGGATATTGGCTGGAGAGGCCGATCATAAAATTATCACGAGTGACTTTAGCGATAATCGATGCTGATGCTATTGCAATACTCTTTGAGTCGCCTTTCACAACGGGAATACTCACAACCTCTTCTTTATATGGTATCTCTTTGACATCTGGTCCGTCAACAAGAAGTGTAAACGGATCATCCGGAAAATCCGAACGACAAAGTTCCACCAATTTTACTATTCCTAAACGCCAGGCGTTCATGATCCCGATACTGTTTATGGTCGGGACACTCACCGAAACGGTATGAGTTATGACGGGAATCATAGCTAAAGCATCAGCGATTTTCACGCGTTTTTGCTCCGACAACTTTTTTGAGTCACGAATACCCATTGAGAGAAGTTCTGACTCCAGATCATCGGACAGTGTGCGGAAACTGGCAGCACCAAGCACCATAGGACCTGCCAAACAGCCTCTTCCGACTTCATCGATTCCGATTACCGTATGTCCTTTCGCCCAGAGAGGCCTTTCAAGCTCAAAAGTCGGCAAAGTTACATTCATTTTCATTGATATTCATAATTCTATCAGCTTACGTGTATAATATAACTATGTTAGCGACAATACGCGATAAGGACGGGAAAAAACTCAATAGCGGACAGGTAATTGATAAGATAGGCACAAGAATTTCCCAATCACTACTTGAAACGGAGACATACATCCTGCTCATCCTCGGATGGGTTCCCTTTAGCTTTCTCAGAGTACTGCTGTATCGTATTTCCGGCGTTACTATCGGATCAAATACGGTGATCAATATGGGTGCTCGTTTTTACGATCCGGATAATATCGAAATCGGCGATGACTGTGTCATCGGAGAAAAAATCACTCTGGACGGACGTGATAAACTCAAAATCGGCAGTCATGTTGATATCGCAAGCGAAGTGATGATTTATAACTCAGAACATGACATTCATGACCCCGCTTTTGCCGCAGTATCAGCCCCTGTCACAATCGGAGATTACGTGTTTATCGGCCCTCGAGCTATTATCTTACCCGGAGTAACAATCGGCAACGGTGCAGTCATAGCAGCGGGAGCTGTAGTCACGAAGGATGTACCGGAAAATGCGATTGTCGGCGGAGTCCCTGCCAAAGTAATCGGTCAGAGAAAACAGAAAAAACATGCGTATCGTCTTCGAAGATTGGGCCTCTTTGACATCTTCCGTAGAATCTCTTAAATTCCTGCCGTTCCTTTGAGAAATACTGCCTGCCAGGGTCGGTATGAAGAGTAGAACGTCTCGTTTTGCAGAACCTCCCCGTTTTTATCAAATACTTTGTATTCGAACTTTGCTTTTGCTCCCCAGGCCGGATAATCAACTTGCTTTACCGTACCGCTCGGAAGTGTCGGATCATCTTCATAAAGAGGTTCCGGAGGGGGTGCTATGTCCCAAACCGTAGACGGTGAGATCTCAACCTTTCGGTCATCTTTCTTGCCGTAAAACTTGAATGCCAGAAGTTTGTTTTCTTTATCGATTTCCATCTGGATGAGAATTGCTCCCGGCGTATCATTTTTGAATTTCAGATCAACGGTCGGGGAGTATATAGTGGCATCGAATCCAGGCTCTGAGTCATTTTCATAGTAGGATACGCGATATGCATGAGCATGTCGTTCGGTGATGGGCAGGCCTGTGTTGAGGGCCGCACGGAACATAGTTGTCGAAACCTGGCAGACTCCGCCGCCGTCACCGAGTACCGTTCTTCCGTTTTTGATGACGTATGCCGGCTGATATCCGGTGCTTGATGAGATATCACCAATAATGTTATTGAACGAAAACGTTTCACCTTTGGGGATTATCACGCCGTCAAACTTGGTCGCTGCCAGTATGAGGTTGTGAATACGGGAAGGGATTGAGTGTGTATAATCAGATCTTCCCTCTCCGATCAACTCCTCAATACCGAAATCATTTGCTTCGGCAAGTGTGATCTCAGGTTGGATCACTTCTTCCTCAAGAACAATAGTTACATTTTTCTTTTTGTCGGAGATTGACTGTACTTCTTTTTTTAAACTCAGCAGAAAGTCTTCGGACTGCAACTTCATTCCTGGTTCATCGGCTTTGAATGAGGTCACTTTCCCGTTTTCAAATGTGAAAAGTGCATTTTTCGGCTCACGGTTGTATACATCTTCGGATTGTTTTACAAACTGATCAATGACATCATTGTCGTATCTGACTTCCGTATTAAAGGAAAACGTACGGATTTTGAGAAGAGTGTTGAGCTGCTGGGCAATTCGGG
The DNA here is from genome assembly GCA_964394215.1 of uncultured Gammaproteobacteria bacterium. Taxonomy (GTDB): domain Bacteria; phylum Patescibacteriota; class Microgenomatia; order UBA1406; family GWC2-37-13; genus UBA1450. Next base: position 20,559 of record CAYMVU010000005.1, on the reverse strand, counting down.
AAGGCAGATGCTCAGTTCTGCCGATAAGATATGCCTGATCAACTTTCGTATCAATATCACGTTCAAGCTGTAACTCTTTGCCTGAGAAAGTAGCGATCTTCATCTCTTTATACATTACCTCAATCAGGGCATCATGGTAGTACTCGTCTCTTTTGGACAGAAGCTTTAGAGCTTCCTCTTTTGATTTGTATCCCATATCTATACCGTCAATGTATGTCTGCGGGTAAATCGTGTCCTTGACTGATGCCTGAACATATATCCATGACCCGCTAATAAGAAGAGCCAAAAGAAGAACGGTGCCGGCAATTCCGGCTAAGATGCGTTGTTTTGTGGACATTTCTGAAAGCATAGACTTTTATTATACATAATACATAGAAACCCACTAGTCGAATTATAAATTCTTCTGTATGATTAAAGCATGGATGATCCTGAGAAGAATAGACAAGAAGCATCTGATGCAACACCTCAGCCGATGCAGCCTGAAGAAGTCGCTCCTGATATTGAGCACCCCGAAGAGATTGCAGGGAGCATCCCTCCTGAGTTTCCGACAGATGTCCCGGTTTACGAAGAAAACTCCAGTAAGCTTCCGATGATATTGGGAATTGTGCTTTTTTTTGTTATTGTCTTCGGGTTGATTTTCTGGTTCTTCCTGAAAGACAGGCTATTCCCTCCCGATAACACACCGCCCCCCTCTGCAGGCGAAGTCACCCTGACATACTGGGGATTGTGGGATGAGCCGGCCATTTACCAGCCCCTTATTGAGTCATATCAAAAAGAAAATCCGAATGTAACGATCAATTATGAACGTATGGATCCTGAACAATACCGTGAACGACTGGTAGCCCGCAGTCAGGCAGGAAACGGTCCAGATATTTTCAGATATCACAATACCTGGCTACCTGAAATCCAGGAAGTCGTCTCTCCGCTTCCTGGGGATATTATGTCCGATCAGGAGTTTGAGCAAACTTTTTATCCTATTCATCAGAAAGACTTGAAGATAGCAGATAATTATTACGGAATCCCTCTTATGGTTGACGGCTCGGTACTTATCTACAATGAAACACTGCTCAAACAGGCAGGCATAAACACGCCGCCGCCGGTGTGGGTAGGCGGAGAAAATGACCTTCTCAATACGGTCAATAAGCTCACGGTAAAAGAGCCCAACGGTCAAATCGTCACATCAGGTATAGCGATCGGGACGGCAAAGAACATTCCTCATTACGGTGAAATTTTCGGCATACTTCTCTTGCTTAACGGCGGCGATTTGAAGGACCTGACTACCAATGAAGCATCAGAGGCTTTGCTGCTGTATCGGAAGTTTGCTGAGGACGGATACTGGAGTTCTTCTATGCCGAATGCGGTTTCAGCATTTACAGAAGGGAAAGTCGCTATGATCATTGCTCCTTCATGGCATGTCATAAATATCAAAGCGCAAAATCCGGACTTGCAGGTCAAAGTTGCACCAATACCGAAGGGGCTTGATGACAGCGCAGTCTCCGTGGCAAGCTACTGGGTAGAGGGTGTAAATCGACTGAGTCAGAATCAGACGGAAGCATGGAAGTTTTTGAAGTACTTGGCTGAGCGAGAACAACTGACAAAAATGTATGAGACCCAAACACAGGTTCGTTTGTTCGGGAATCCTTATCCGAGACAGGATATGGCTGAGCTGCTGCGCGACAATCAGTATCTTGCACCCGTGATCAGTCAGGCTCAGGACGACGTCTATGTCGGACTTCCTCTTGCCGATCTCACGCATGATGAAGGCATGAATGATGAAATCTTACAGTACATCAAGAATGCGATAAATTCAGCCGATGAAGGAGTGGATTATACTGCTGCACTAAGTACTGCTGATCAGGGAATTAAACAGGTGCTTGAACGGTATGCATTAGAATAGTACATCATTGCTCTTATATGTCTGATATGCTAATATGATTGCATATGGGTTTCTCTTTGCCGTTTCTCAAAAAGAAGTCTTCGAACAATACCTACTTTGGCTTGTACCTGACAGACGCGTCTGCGTTTGGATTTGTATTTGATGCCACCACACAACCGCCTCAGATTCTTTCACAGAATGCGGTAAGTCTCACTGCAGGATTTGACAAGATACTTGAGGACACTGACAACCTCATTTCTCAGCTTGAGCTGCAGACCAACAAGCATCTTGATAAAACAATCTATTTTCTTCACTCATGGATGATAGATGAGCAAACATTTGAAATAAAGGAACCCTATAAAAACATTATCAAGAAACTATCAAAAGATCTGGAGCTTGAACCGATGGGTTACATTGATGTACAGGATGCTCTCCACGAACATCTAAAAAAAACATCAGTATTAAACTCAATTGCAATTGAAGTAAATAAAACCAAAGTCGGAATTTCCGTCTATAAAGGAGGGAAGAAAGTTTATCAACAGTATACCGCTCGTACGGATATAATCGGTGAAGATATACAGAGTGTTTTGACAGCAATTCCCGGACATATTGTTTTGCCGACAAAAATTCTTGTTTTCGGGGATATGGATACTCCTGAAGTGTCTTCAGAGCTGGCAACCTATGACTGGGAACCAAAAGTATTCTCACAGCATCCGACAATTGAAGTCCTTAAACAAAATGAATTAAACATTTCCCTTGCTCAGACTTTCAGTGAAGAAGTAGTTTCTCAATCAAAAGTTCCGTCTCCTTCCCAGGATAGCCAAGTTCCTGTTGTACAAAATACGCAGGATCTCAAAGATGAACCCGCTGAGGATTTCGGATTTGTCGTTGGACAGGATATTCGTGATACTACTCCGCCGCCAGACCAGGCTGCAGCTGTGCCTCCAACCGTGCCACTACCTTCTGTTGTAGACACGATTATGGACGGAGACAGTAATCCGAAGAGAGAGAATATCTCGGACAAAATAAAAGGTATGATTCCATCATTTTCATTTGGAGGCGGACTACCCAGATCAAAGGGTCCGATTATGTATGGGGTAGCTTTTGCCGTCGTCTTATTTATTCTTCTTTTTATTTATGAATATTTTTTTCATAAGCTTGATATAAAAGTATATCCGAATGCACAAGATGTTTCGGAAACGTTCTCGTTTGACGTGCCTGTAACTGATACAGAGACCGATGATTTGTACGTGATCAAAAAGACAACCGTGCAGGAGTTTGAAGATGAGAAGAAAGCCTCAGGAAAACGTGAAATCGGAGAAAAGGCAACGGGAGAAGTCATCATTCACAATTATGACAAAGAATCCCGCACATTTCCAAGAGGTACAGAGCTGAGGAAAGGTGATCTTGTTTTTACCATTGATTCTGAAGCAAAAGTCGCATCCGCAAGCGGCGGGACAGCAGACGGTGTGAAGGAATCAGGCAAAGTAAAAGTCAAGGCGACCGCAGAAGAGATCGGACCAGAATACAACATAGCCAAGGGCACACAGCTTTCGGTAGCCTCACTGTCTGATTCACTGTTTGTCGCCTTTGTAGAAACAGCCTTCAGCGGAGGATCAAAGAAGGATGTAACTACCATATCAAAAGCTGATATAGATTCACTGAAAAAGAATGTCGAGGCAAAGGCAGAGGACGGAAGCAAAGAAGTTCTCGGTGCTCAAATTTCGGAGGATGAGATTGTCATTCCGGATATGACGACAGTGACACTGGCAGATACGACCTTTTCAGGAGAAATCGGAGAGGAAGCATCAAATCTGTCCGTGAAAGCAGAGTCTGAGATTGAGTTTTACACGATAAAAAAACAGGCATTAGAAGAAAAACTGAAGGAAATGATTCAGGAACAACTGACTGATGAATTCACGGTCGATTCTGACAATATAACATATGATATATCCGATATAACCTCTGGTGACGATACGGTAACAATAGAAGTCGATACAACAGGGAAAGCTCATAAGGAAGTAGATCTTGACGCGATCAAAAAAGCTGCGCGGTTCACCTCATTGTCAGGGTTCCAAAATAAAATAAAATCAGCGTACGATGTCGAGAATGTAGAAGTCAAAAAAACATTTGCTATTTCCCTGTGGACACCGTTATTTCAGAAAAATATAACAGTTAACGCCGAAACGGATTAGCATGCCTCTTCGTGTATATAAAAAAGAACATACCTCATCAAAGAAGAAAGTGATTCGAGCCGCTTCTTATGTCATATTACTGGCCGGAATGGGATTTCTGTTCTGGGCACTGTATCCGATTGTGTCATTCGAACTGTATGCGCGAGTTTTTCTTAAAAAAGATTCGAATTCACCGCTTCCTGAGTCAGAATCAGTCTCGGCTCTGGAGTTTGCCAAAAGTGTTTATGCTTCCAATACGCTGTTCTCAAGCAATTTGAGAGATTTCACGAATGCAAATGTATGGTTTCCTGAAAGTAAGCTACCCACTCCAAACGGAGATATTGCAGTTAAGTCATATACTCTTTCGATCCCGAAGTTAAATTTGAAGAATCTTTCAGTCGAAGTCGGAGGTGAGGACCTCTCTAAAAGTCTTATTCACTATCTTCCGACATCTATTCCCGGACAGTATGGAAACGTTGCAATTTTCGGACATTCTACATTACCCCAGCTTTATAATTCGAAAGACTACAAGTCAGTCTTCACCTATCTTCCGAAGCTTGATATCGGGGACAGGGTAGAAATCAGTATGGAAGGAAAAAATTATACCTATGAAGTTGTTGATATGTTTATTGTAGAACCGGATGAAGTATCAGTTCTTGAACAGGAATTCGACGATTCATATCTGACTCTTGTGACGTGTGTTCCGCCGGGAACTTATAAAGAACGATTGATTGTCAAGGCAAGAATTGTGAGAAATACTGCTAACTGATTTTTTGTAAGAAATTATCAGGTTTTCCCAACTGCGTTAAAAAGTCCTGTCATAATGGGTCAAAAAGGAATATGAATCTTGTAATTAGGATATAAACTTACTCTTTTACTTGCCCTATAGTTTTGTTAAAATATCTTTATGTCAAGTGTAATAAGACTGTCTTTTCGTATGCTCAAAACCAACGTGATGAAAAGTGCGTTTTTTCTGCTTTATGCTTGGACGGTTATGGTTGTGTATGTCGGAAAGTCAGTTATACGGGCAACCATCTTTCCTTACAGTGCAGTTCGATTTATTCAGAAAAAGACATTTGCATTCTTTACCTCAGTGCACCTGAAACAGGCAGGATCCAACTCTATTCGCGGAGTTTTATCCGGCTCAGCGAATATTGCTTCAATTCTTTGGTATGTCGTAAAAAATACTCCGAGATTCTTCCTTTCTATCGTGAAGCAGATCATCAACATCATAGAGGGTATTTTTTTGGGCATTATACACCTGATCGCATCTTTCTACTCGTTTCTGACAAGCAGATATTTTCAGTATTTTGTATACGGCTTTTTGTTTTGTTTGTTGTTTATTTTTATTCAGCAGGCTTACTTTTTTGTGCGTGAACTTCCTTCTCCGGGATCGATTGGACAGGTGAATTTTGCGCAATCTACTCATCTGTATGATCGGAACGGCAAATTATTGTATGAGATTTATCGTGATGTCAATAGGACTTCAATACCTCTTTCATCAGTCCCGAAGACTGTTATTGAAGCGACCATTGCGATTGAAGACAAGAATTTTTACAACCACAAAGGAATATCTTTCTTTGGTGGTATCTTACGTGCAGCAAAAGACACCTTTATTTACAATGAATTACAGGGCGGATCAACAATCACACAGCAACTAGTAAAAACAGCATTACTTACACCGGAACGGACTATTGAACGAAAACTGAAGGAAATGGTACTTGCTCTCTGGACGGAACAAATGTATACAAAAGATGAAATCATGGAGATGTATTTAAACCAGGTTCCGTATGGCGGCTCGGCATACGGCATTGAGGAAGCATCGAAGGTGTACTTCGGAAAAACTGCTCAGGAACTGACGCTCGGAGAAGCGGCATTGCTTGCCGGTTTGCCGAAAGCACCGTCTATTTACTCTCCTTTCATTGATCCTGATCTTGCAAAGCGACGACGTGATCAGGTGCTGCAGGAAATGTACGCGCAGCAGTTCATAACAAAAAAACAGTTTGAAGGTGCGATAACAGAAGAGCTCGTCGTATTACCCCCGACCACCAATATACGGGCTCCTCATTTTGTCATGTACACCAGAACAGAACTTGAAAATGAATTCGGAACAAAAAAAGTTGAGGAGTCAGGTTTTAATATCCTGACTTCACTGGATCTTGACATTCAGACAAAAGCAGAAGAGATATTGAGTGAAGAGATTGAGAAACTGAAACCGCTGAATGCATCAAACGGCGGAATCATTGTTATGGATCCGAATACCGGACAGATTTTGGCAATGGTCGGCTCAGTCGACTACTTCGGCGAAACCTACGGCGCCTTCAATGTCACAACTGCTCAGCGTCAACCCGGCTCGACTTTGAAGCCGATGCTGTATGCTATGGCTCTTGCGAACGGGTATACGGCGGCAACACCGATAGATGATTCTCCGATTGTATTTAATATCGCCGGTGCCGAACCCTATCAGCCGGTAAACTATGACAGAAGATATCATGGTCGTGTGCCGATCCGATATGCACTCGGGAATTCATACAACGTTCCTGCGATTAAAGTACTGAATACACTCGGAGTTCAGCAATTTGTTGATTTTGCCAAAACTATGGGGATTGATACCTGGGAGGATTCCTCCAGGTTCGGCTTGTCAGTTGCTCTTGGCGGCGGAGAGGTCACGTTGCTTGATCTTACTCAGATATATAGTGTATTTGCAAATGGAGGTTATCGTGTAGAACCGACACCGTTTGTTGAGATAAAAGACTCACGAGAGGAGGAAATCACGCGCATTCGCAGTACAAAAACACGGGTTTTGGATGAAGGAGTCGCGTTTATCATCTCCGATATACTTTCTGATAACGCAGCGCGACAACAAGCCTTCGGTGTAAACAATCCGCTGCATCTTCCGGGAGAAATTGTGTCAGCAAAAACCGGAACTACCAATGATTACAAAGATGCATGGACGATCGGCTTTACGGATAAAGTTGTTGTCGGCGTTTGGGTCGGGAACAACAACAACAGTTCCATGCACAGTATCGCTGGCTCTCTGGGTGCCGGGCCGATCTTTAACAGAATGATGAAATATATGATTGATGAGCACGGTGCTGAAGGTAAGATGCAGCAGCCGGTAACGGTTGTTGCGATGCCCTGTTATAACGGCCGTGTAGAGTATTTCCTTCGGGGTACCGAAAGAAAAAATTACTGTCAGCGGACTGTTATTAAACAGGGTGATAAACCCGTACAGGAAGTGAGAAATACGGCACCTTAAATCCTGAGCATCTTCTCAAGCTCTTCGTCAGCCGGTTCAATGAGTACCGTTCCGTCCGGAAAAACGATTACCGGTATTTTTTGATAGCCGTTTGTCATCGAAGTTACTTCCAAAGCGGCGGAAGGATGTTGTTCAATGTCAATATATAGATAAGGGATGTTTTTTGAGTCTAATATATTCTTTGATCTTTGGCAATCACGGCAGTGCGGCGCACCATACAGAGTTATTGTTTTCGGGAGTGTCATAATAAAAAACTATTATAGTACATCTTCGTATCAGTTATTCATTATAATATACATATGGGTCAGTTTATTTTTGAAGGGTATACATCAGACATCAGTTCCAATATGCTGAGTTTTCAGTATTGCTTAAGGAACAGTGGGGAAACATATCATTTCACAGAAACGTTGATTTTGCCTGATAGAGAAACCGTTTCAATCACGGATGACCTACTCGATAAGCTACTTCAGACGGTACACCTTGTACTTGGTTTGAGCTACTGGAAAACATACTGTCCGAAAGAAATAACTATTAACGGATACTCTCTCGCATCCGACGAAGCTTTATTCTGGAAAAATGTGTACACAAAGGGACTAGGTGAGTTTTATTATCGAAACAGTATCGATTTTCACGGATTAGTAACGTTTCCGATTGATTCGGGAAAAAAATCCAAAACATTGCGATTGTCCAAACGTAATCGTTTCCTTGTCGGGGTCGGCGGAGGAAAGGACTCGATACTTACTGCAGAGATACTGAAAAATCACGACGTGTCATTTGACGGTTTCGTCGTCGAAACACAGAAAAGTTATCCTCTCATTGATACAATTCTCGCTTCGATCAATACCGAAGCGGTACGTATTAAACGAATCATAGATCCCCAATTGTTTACCCTTAATAAACAAGATGGTGTCTATAACGGCCATATTCCGATATCGGCAGTCTATGCCTGTATCGGGCTCCTTGCATCAGCTCTCTATGGTTATGACGGGATGATCACAAGCAATGAAAGGAGTGCTGATTACGGAAACGTTAAGTATCTCGGCGAAACAGTCAATCATCAGTGGAGTAAATCGGGAGAGTTTGAAGCCATGCTTCAAGAATATATTAATAACTCAATTACTCCCGACTTGATGTATTTCTCATTGCTACGACCGTATTCTGAATATTCAATCGTTGAGCGTTTTTCTAAATACCCCAAATATTTCTCGGGGTTTTCGAGCTGCAACCGTAATTTCAACATTACTAAACACGATACCGCACCAAAATGGTGCGGCACGTGCCCTAAGTGTGCATTTGTCTATGCACTTCTTTCAGGATTTATCACAAAAAAAGAATTAACGGACATTTTCAATGCAGATCTGTACAGTAATCCGGATCTCATACCATTATTTCAGGAGTTATTAGGATTGAGCGGATATAAACCGTTTGAGTGTGTCGGTACACCCAAAGAAGTTAAACTTGCAATGGCATATGCTTCTGAAAAAGGAGAATACAAAGAATCGCCTGTTATGAAGATGTTTGAGCGTGAAGTATTGCCGACCCTTGACCAAGATGCTCTTGAAAAAGAAGTCACGCACATTGATCGTTCAGTTCTGCCTGAACAATTCCAAAAAATGGTATGAAAATACAGGAATTAATGAATAAAAAAATTCTGATTGCCGGTTACGGTATTGAAGGAAAGGCTACGGAATCATTTTTGAAGAAACATGTTCCGTCTGCCACCTATGAAATATCAGATAAAACAGACGGGGAGAATTATCTTGAAACGCAATCCCAATTTGATCTTGTTATCAAAACTCCCGGCATACGATCTCAGGAGATTACTGTTCCGTATACAACCGCAACGAATATTTTCTTTTCCAATGTTGATAAAAAACATATCACAATCGGTGTTACCGGAACAAAAGGAAAGAGTACCACAGCTTCTCTCATTCATCATATTCTTACCTATGTAGGAAAAAACACAGTAGTTCTCGGGAATATCGGAAATCCGTTACTTGATTTTTTTAACGATGAACATGAGCAGCCGGTATATATCGTTTGTGAACTATCGAGCTATCAGTTATCGGATATCCGATATTCACCTCATATCTCAGTCATTGTGAGTTTGTTTTCAGACCATGTGCCTTATCACGGTACACTCGATAACTACTACGAAGCAAAGCGTCGGATTATTGAACACGCGACATCCGAGGATTATTATGTCTACAATCCTGCATTCACACGTCTTGAAGAATGGGCAAAAACGACAAAGGCACAGGCAAAACCGTATGAACATGATTTTGTCCCGGAACGTATTCCATTGATAGGACAGCACAATGTTGATAATGTCCGAGGAGCTATTACCGTGACTTCTCTATGCGGTGTTTCGTATCGAGAAGCGGAAGAAGCAGTTCAGTCATTCCGACCGCTTCCTCATCGCTTGGAAAAAGTCGGGACCTTTAAGAACATAACATTCTATGATGACGCAATATCGACTACACCGGAATCTACAATCGCCGCGCTCAAAGCAATTCCTGATATTAATACAATTTTTTTGGGCGGTGAAGATCGCGGATATGACTTTCTCGAGCTTGTCAGCGAACTTCGCGAGACAGGAGTCAAAAATATTGTTCTGTTCCCGGAATCAGGTTCCCGTATAAAGGCCGAACTTATGCACGTTGATCGTCCGTATTGGAACATTTGTGAGACACGGAGTATGGAAGAAGCCGTGAAATTTGCATATCAGCATACGGCCCCTTATACCGTTTGCCTTTTATCAACGGCATCACCCAGCTACAGTTTGTGGAAAAACTTTATTGAAAAAGGAGAGCTGTTTCAGAAGTTTGTGGAGAAGTATGCGAAGGAAGCATAAGAGACTGAGAAAAGTCGAGAAAGACGGCAAAGGGCTGCCTATGACGTGGGTACTTCTCGTAATTGCCATCCTTTTAATATTTATCGGTCTGATTTTCGTATTTGAAGCTTCTTCAATCAGAGCATTGAATGCTACCGGCGACAGTTTTCATTATCTGAAACTTCAGCTTCGCTGGATTTTATTCGGCTCGGTAGTACTGGGCTTTTTCTCCTGGTACAACTATAAAAACCTGTATTATTTATCAATCCCTGCCATGATAGGTGTCGTACTTTTGCTTATCGTGGTACTCATTCCCGGCATTGGTCATACGGCAGGCGGAGCACGCAGCTGGATAGATCTGGGTTTCATCACCGTTCAACCGACTGAATTTACCAAGTTTGCAATTATTTTATATTTGGCTTCCTGGTTTTCAAAAAAAGAGAAGAACCGTTTTCTGCCGTTTATACTCCTTCTTGGATTTTTACTTCTCCTCATCATGATGCAGCCTGATATGGGAACGGCAATAATGGTATTTTCATTGGCAATAGCAATGTACTTTCTTGCCGGTCAGGACTTGCGGTACTTACTTGCGATGGCGCCGATTGCAGTCATCGGATTTGTGGGACTGATCTTTACGGCTCCGTATAGACTAAAGCGCCTTACCGCTTTTCTGAATCCCGAAAATGATCCTCTGGGGGTGGGTTTCCATATTAATCAGATTCTGATCTCAGTCACCGAGGGCGGACTGTTCGGGAGAGGATTCGGAGCATCACGTCAAAAGTATCTTTTTTTACCAGAAGCACACACTGATTCTATTTTTGCAATTATCAGTGAAGAGCTTGGCTTTGTCGGAAGTTTTCTGATTATTGTTTTATACTTTGTGTTTTTGTATAAATTGTATCAGCTTTACAATGCTGTTGACGATCGGTTCGGCAAACTTCTCATAGGCGGTATTTTCACATACTTCGGCTTGCAGATCATTATTAATCTCGGCGGGATGGTCAACATTATGCCGCTTACAGGAGTCACTCTCCCGTTTATTTCATATGGGGGATCATCAATGCTTGCTTCCTGTATGCTGCTGGGTATTGCATTAAATGTTGCCCGTCAGACAAAGACATAGGCGTGATACAATACAGTATGCAGCCTAAGAAAATCGTCATTACCGGCGGGCATGTCACACCAGCGCTTGCCGTAATTGATGTCATCCGTCGAACTCACCCGGAGACTGAGATAGTATTTATCGGGAGAAAGTACAATAACAATAAAGAAAATACTGAAAGCTTTGAATATAAAGAAATTAAACGCAGATCAATTCGGTTCTATCATTTGATAACGGGAAGGTTTACAAGAACGGTTTCCATACAAACACTTCTTGATGCTATTGCTATTCCGTACGGTTTTTATTCAGCGTGGCGGATACTTCAATTCCAAAAACCGGATCTTATTTTTTCTTTCGGCGGCTATTTGGCATTCCCGGTGGCGACCGTTGCATCTTGGCTGGGAATTCCGGTCTTTACTCATGAGCAGACAATACACCCAGGATTAGCCAATCAAAAAATAGCAAAAATTGCAAGCAAAATATTTATCTCATTTCCGGAATCAATTCATTTTTTTCCAAGAGATAAGACAGTTGTTACCGGAAATCCCATACGGGAAAGCGTTTTTGTTGCAAAGCAAAAAATCAATATCCCCGAACATATTCCCTGCATATATGTGACTGGCGGTTCTCTTGGGGCGCATGCTATCAATCAGCATATAGAACGAATTCTGAACGATCTTCTTACAGATTATGTTGTCATTCACCAAACCGGCAATCTTCGTGAGTATAATGATTATGATCGCTTGAACCAGTTCAGAAACAGCTTATCGAAAGAAAAACAGGAACGGTATATTATCAAAACACATGTCGAAGATGATGAGATAGGATCGATATTTAAGGCATGCGATGTAGTAGTGAGCAGATCAGGTGCAAATACCTTTTTTGAGTTAATTGCTCTGAAAAAGCCGGCGGTTCTTATCCCATTACCGCTTGCGGCATATGATGAGCAGCATAAACACGCCCGTATTTTGAAAGAAGCCGGAGCTGCAGAAATATTTGAGCAGAACCGGCCGTCAGGAGAATTGCTGACCGCAATTTCTGCGGTTTTCAAAAATAAAACAACATATGAACGAGCATACGAAAAACTTGAAAAGACATACAACGTCAAAGCGGCTGAACGGATTGTGGACGAACTTTACAAAGAATCTCATTCCTAGCTTTATTTTTCTTGTAATCTTCATTCTTACAATAGTTCTTGCCTATCGGATCGACCATGCTTTTCGAATCCAGGGAATGACCGTTTTGGGTGAGTCAAAGGATTTCCCGTTTAAAGGGAAAAATCAGTATAAGGGAACGTACCTTTGGGGCGTGGATCTTAATGATGTAAAGATCTATTTGACAAACGCCAACCCATATTACCGGATTGTCTCAATTCGGAAAGAATACCCGTCAACCATTGAAGTCACGGTTAGCAGACTCATTCCAACTGCATATCTGACGGTAGGAGACGGTTACTTTTTATTAAGCAGAGAAGGAATTGTGCTTGAGAAAGTGCGTGAGACAGGTAAGACCGGTATACCTGTTATTACTTTTTATCAGAATGTACCGTATAATTCATTCCAGAGGGGTGATGAAATCGGATTTAAAGAAGTGGAAGACAGTCTGTATTTTCTGGGAATCATTCAGGATGCAAGGATAAAGGTAAATAGTATTGATATTGAAGGATTTCATATGCTAGGATTATATACAGAAGGCAGTACGTTTTTATTTTCCTCTGAAAAGGATTTGGAGTTGCAGAAGTATCAGTTCGAGCAATCACTAAAGCAGCTTTCGGTAGAAGGAATAACATTTGATACATTGGATTTACGATTTGATAAACCGATTATTCGGTTTTAGAGAGAACAGTTATTTTATTAGGTAGTCAACAGGCTCATATAGATTATGGCGGAAACACTTATTTGCGGTATTGACATCGGAAGCACGAAAGTAGCAACGATTGTCGGTCTTTATTCAGCTGAAACCGATGAAGTACGAATTATAGGGTTCAATGCCACGCCATCACGAGGAGTAAAAAAGGGACTGATAGTAGATATCGATCAGGCAACAGCATCTGTCGAAGCGAGTGTCGAAAAAGCGGAGCGCATGGCCGGTCATCAGATCAAAGAAGCATACGTCTCTGTCGGCGGTCCTCATATCGCCTCAATAAATTCTCACGGCATCGTGGCCGTTGCAAATCCTCAGTTTGAAGTTGTGGAAGATGATGTACAGCGTGTCATCGAAGCAGCCCGCGCAATTTCCCTTTCAAATACAAGGCAGATTATTGAAGTAACTCCCCGTGAGTACAGTGTAGACGGTCAGAGCGGAATTAATAATCCGGTCGGAATGAGCGGCGTGAGACTGGAAGTTGATACTCATATCATTACCGCGTCTGCTACCAATCTTAAAAATATTGATAAAGTACTCAATGATCTTGGAATTAAAAATACGGGATATATTTTCTCCGGCGTTGCAGCGGCAGAGGCAGTACTTACTGAAACTGAGAAAGACCTTGGTGTTGCCGTTGTCGATATCGGCGGAGGGAAGATAGATATGAGTATTTTTGTTGAAGGAGCTTTGTCGTTTTCTTCATCGATACCAATCGGAGCAAGACATATAAGCAATGATATTGCAGTCGGTCTTCGTGTATCTCTGGAATCGGCAGAGAAAGTCAAACTCTATCTCAGCAACAATGCACGACGTGTGGAGGAGGCTATCAAAAAGAAAGAAAAAAACATTCTTACCTCTGAAAAACTCGGTATTCCTGAAAAACTTCCTGATGTCAGTCCGAAAGAAATCATAGAAGGGATTGTTGGACCTCGTATAGAAGAGATTTACTCATTTATCGCTGAAGAAATAAGTAAAAGCGGGTACGAGAAAGCAATTCCATCGGGAATTGTTATCACAGGCGGCGGTTCCATGACTGTGGGCATGGTCGAGATGGGAAAACGAATTGCCAGATTGCCGATCAGAGTAGGGGTGCCTGAAAAGGCAACAGGCCTGGTTGATGAAGTGATGAATCCGATGTATGCGGCAACGCTCGGGCTTGTGTATTACGGCAACTCTCAGATGTTTGAAGATCCTGCTAATTTCAAAGATTTCAATTCAGTTCTGAAAAACTTCTCAATGAATGATATAATGTCTAAGGCGAAGAAAGTGTTCAAACAGTTCTTGCCGTAAAAGAACTTAGAGGTTATAGCTTATAGCTTATACCAGAGAGTATGATTCGTCCAGATATTCTACAAGCTACTACCTACCATCTAACAGCCTAATATTATGTTAATCAAACCAAAAGCAGGACAAGCAGCAAAAATAAAAGTAGTCGGTGTTGGTGGAGGAGGAGGAAATGCCATCTCTTCCATGATCAAAGAGGGCGGTATTGAAGGCGTTGAATTCGTAGCCGTAAACACAGATGCACAAGCTCTTCTTCATAACAAAGCAGAAATAAAGATACAGATAGGCGACCAGGTCACAAAAGGACTCGGTTCCGGAGGAAACCCGGAAGTGGGCCGCGAAGCAGCCGAAGAATCACGTGAAAAACTGAAAGATGAACTCGGCACGGCCGACATGATTTTCATAACCTGCGGCGAAGGAGGCGGGACAGGCACAGGCGCATCTCCTATTGTGGCAGAGGTCGCAAAAGAATCAGGAGCTCTAACTGTCGCCGTTGTAACAAAACCGTTTGACTTTGAAGGTTCTCCCCGTAAGAATCAGGCATCAGAAGGTATTGAACTTTTGAAAAGCAATGTAGATACTCTCATCGTTATCCCGAATCAGCGAGTTCTTCAAGTAATTGACAAAAAGACATCTATAGTTGAGGCATTCCGTAAAATTGACTCAGTCCTCCATCAAGGGGTAAAAGGAATAGCGGAACTTATCACACTTCCGGGACTTATAAATGTCGATTTTGCAGACGTTCGTTCTATCATGGACAATGCCGGCAATGCTATTATGGGTATGGGAGTCGGAACAGGCGACAAGCGTGCAATCAGTGCAATTAGACAGGCTATTTCTTCACCGCTTCTTGATGCTTCAATTGACGGCGCGAAAGGAATACTTCTGAATATTGTGGGAGGAGTTGATCTCTCAATGAGTGAAATTGATGAAGCCGCAACTATGATTACAAAAGCAGCAGATCCCGATGCCAATATTATTTTCGGAGCAGCGATAGATGAAAACCTTACCGATCAGATCAAAATTACAGTTATCGCCACTCGTTTTGATGAGAGTACTATGAAGCTGTTTAAATTCCAAAGACCGCAGCAATCACAACAGAACGATCGTCATGAAAAAACAATTGAAGAAGCAGAAGCAGAAGCCGGCGTGACTGAAGAACAGGAAGATTTTTCACTTTATCCGCCTGAAGAAACCTTCCAAAAGCAAGAAGAACCCGTACAGAGAAAACCGTCATCTTCCGTTCGTGATGATGATGAGTTCGACATTCCCGCATTCCTTCGCAAGAAATAACTCCCAAATTGACTAATCTTTCAGTATCTTATATACTATAGGGTAATTCATCTACCATATTTCACACAATGCCGTGTGTTACTGTGGCAGAAGAAGGTTCTTTGATGTACCGTCTAAACCAACCAGAAAGGAATGAACATGTTTCAAAAGCTTGTAACCTGTATGTTACTGTCGTTACTTGTTTTAGCAAACACAGTAACCGCATCGGCACAGGAGGAACCCACAGCAACGGAAAGGAGAGTATATATGCCGCTTCTCGTATCACCACTGGCAGCGCCGCAGCAACAAGGAGAAGGCGACGGCAAATGGTACCAGGGGGTGAAAATTCACACTGAATGGTACTCACTTCAGCCGCATTACACTTTGGAAATCGGGGTGCCGGATCCCGGCCGTTATACCTGCCGAAATCTGGTCATGTGGAATATCCTCAAGAAGGAATACATTACCGTGACCGACGGGCATTGGCGGGATTATCCCGACAATCCCGATGTCTGGGGACCTGAGTTCTGGCAGCTTACCAAGAGTTGGATTGCGTCTCATTTACTTGAGTCACTTCGAGCAAACTACTATTGGGCTTGGTGCACGGACGGTGCATAACACGGAGGGGTGCACACCGCACCCCTCCATTCCGACTTCCTTTGATTGAACTTTATTGCTTACAGCTCTTCTCGATGATACAATAGGGACTTGACGTACTATTATTATTTATCGTTTCCGAATACCCTATGGCAGATACTAATCCGCTGAACGAATTTTTCATAAACATGGAGCACAAATGGCTCAAGCATTGGTATGAGAAGGGTATTATTGATAAATATCTTCATAAAAACGACAACTCCGAAACGTATTTTTCTTTTCAGGACGGCCCGATCACGGCCAATAACCCAATGGGTGTTCATCATGCCTGGGGACGGACATATAAAGATTTATGGCAAAAATTCAATAATCTTCTCGGCCACAAACAGCGCTTTCAGAACGGTTTTGACTGTCAGGGTTTATGGGTAGAGGTAGAAGTCGAAAAAGAACTGGGTTTGAAATCAAAGAAAGACATAGAAAATTTAGTGCCTGGTGATAAAAAAGCATCGATTGCAAAGTTTGTGCAACTTTGTAAAGATCGGGTGAACAAGTTTGCCGGTATACAGACAGATCAGTCTAAGCGACTCGGCTACTTCATGGACTGGGAAAACTCATACTTTACTATGAGTGAGGACAATAATTATATGATCTGGCACTTTCTGAAAACCTGTAATGAGAACGGATGGATCTACAAAGGACATGAGTCAGTTCCGTGGTGTCCTCGTTGTGAAACCGCTATTTCACAGCATGAGATGTTGACAGAAGACTATAAAGAGGTAACACATGAATCAATTTATATGGAGTTCAAGATTAATGATACCGATAACGAGTATCTTCTGGTTTGGACGACAACACCATGGACAATTCCGGCAAACATTGCCGTCGCCGTTGACCGCGATATTGAATATGCATTGGTCGAAGGGGAGACTGGCGACCGTTTTTGGCTTGCAGAGGAAAGAGTTGAAGCACTGTTCGGGAAAGACGCTAAAATTATAAGGACGCAGCCTGGTAAAGAACTGGTAGGGAAAAAATACACGGGATTATTCGATGAACTAGATATTGTTCAAAAAACTGCACAAGAGAATCCGGATACCTTTCACACAGTAGTAATGACTGATCCTAAGATCATGCCCATTTCAACAACAGAAGGGACAGGTCTCGTCCACACGGCAGTCAGTGCGGGAACGGAGGACTTCAGATTGGGTAAAAAACTCGGTCTTCCTATGATTCCAGTTATTGCGGACAATGCCGATTATCTTCCTCATATGGGATTCCTTTCGGGTAAGAATGCAAAGAATAACCCGAGAATTATTCTTGATCATCTTGAAGAAGAAGAGAAGAAAGGGAAAAACTACATATTCAAAATTGAAAAGTATAAACACCGTTATCCGGGTTGCTGGAGATGTAAGGCAGAACTGGTATGGAAAGTTGCGGACGAGTGGTATATTGCAATGGACCTGCCTTCGCAAAATGCTTCGGCAGGCAAGTCAGATACACGAACTCTTCGACAGCGCATGATCGAAGTAGCAAAAAAAATTCAGTGGATGCCGTCATTCGGACTGGAACGTGAGCTTGACTGGCTCAATAATATGCATGATTGGCTGATCAGTAAGAAAAACCGTTATTGGGGTCTTGCGCTACCCATTTATGAATGTGAAAAATGTAAAACTTTTGATGTCATCGGATCAAAGTCAGAACTACAGGAACGCTCAGTTGAAGGATGGGAACAGTTTGAAGGTCACACTCCTCATAAACCCTTCATTGATGATGTAATCATCAGTTGTTCTTCGTGCAAAGGAACAATGAGACGTATCGGAGATGTGGGAAATCCGTGGCTTGATGCAGGTATCGTACCTTACTCCACGATCAAGAGAGACAATCGGGGAGAACCGTTGTATCTTGAAAATCGTGAAGAATGGAAGAGATGGTTTCCCGTTGATTTCATAACCGAATCGTTTCCGGGACAGTTCAAAAACTGGTTTTATGCGATGATTGCAATGAGTACCGTTCTTGAAGATACCAATCCTTTCAAGCGTGTGCTTGGTTTTGCAACCCTTCTTGGTGAGGACGGCAGACCGATGCATAAAAGCTGGGGTAATTCGATTGCTTTTCATGAAGGGGCAGATGAAATGGGCGTTGATGTCATGCGGTGGATGTACTGCCGTCATAATCCGGCTGATAATCTTCTGTTCGGATACAAGAAGGCGGACGAAGTAAGAAGACAGTTCTATATTCTGACATGGAATATATATAAATTTTATCGACAGAATGCAGAAGTTGACGGTATTTCTTATGAGAAGAAAAACTTGAAACTAGAATCATTTCATTCGGTACTTGATCAGTGGATACTGTCAAGGTTCAGAGAAACGGTTGATGCTGTGAAAGAATCATTGTCGTCATATG
The DNA here is from genome assembly GCA_964394215.1 of uncultured Gammaproteobacteria bacterium. Taxonomy (GTDB): domain Bacteria; phylum Patescibacteriota; class Microgenomatia; order UBA1406; family GWC2-37-13; genus UBA1450. The sequence continues at coordinate 1,893 of CAYMVU010000005.1, read as the reverse complement.
ATACAAAAACGTCAGCAGTAGCGATAGAAAGCTATATTCAGGATCTTTCGACCTGGTATGTCAGAAGATCCCGTGATAGAGTCGGAGTTACTGCGTCAAATACTGAAGATAAAAAAGCTTTTTACGAAGTTATGCAGTATATGTTTGTCAACCTCTCTATTGTCCTCTCGCCGTTTATACCATTCCTGACAGAAGAAATTTATACGCAGATTACGGGAAATGAGTCAGTCCATCTTGAATCATGGCCTGAACTGGAGGGACTAACAGCTGATCAAAAACTCATAGAAGATATGACTCTGGTCCGTGAGATAGTCGAGGTCGGACATCGGGTACGTAAGGAGCTTGCAATAAAAGTAAGACAACCGCTTGCTTCAGTTACGGTAGCGCTTCCGAATGCAACAGAATTCAACCTGAATAGTAATCTCGACGAATATAAAATGCTGCTTGCAGCAGAGCTGAATGTCAAAAACGTAGACTTCAAGTCAGTCAAGGAATCCGAAATCAGTGTCGCGTATGATACGGAACTGACGGATGAACTGAAAATGGAAGGAGAAGTACGTGACCTTATCAGGAAGATCCAGAATAAAAGAAAAAAACTCGGTGTCAGTGTTACTGATAAAGTGAACATTGTTCTTCCTGCAAAGTTTAAAGAACAGGAGCAGATGATTGCGCATGAAGTCCAGGCGGCGACGGTAACGTATGGTGATGAGATGGATGTGACAGTTGCCTAAATACTCTTTTCCGGTGAAAAAAGGGTATACTGTAGCTTAGATTATGTCACTAGTGCATTTTTTACCGATACTGTTTATTTATCTTTTTGGGCTGATTAATTTATTTGGAATCAGACCGGATCTTGTTACAACATCTCTTATGCATTTCGGGATTGGAGTAACTTTTTTCTTCGTAATTCGGTATCTTCAAATGCATAAACACTTTTTCAGATCAAATGCTGCATTTTTCTATATCTTTTTTCTTGTTCTTCTCATAATAACCTTCTTCTTCGGAATGGAAATTAAGGGATCGAAAAGATGGCTGGATCTGTTTATTTTCCCGCTTCAGACATCAGAAATCTTTAAGATCTTCTTCATTGTCTTTCTATCAACGATCTTTGCAAAAGTATACAATCCGATAGATAACAGTAGAATATTTATAAAAACACTCATCCTTACGATAATACCGTTCTTTCTTATATATAAGCAGCCTGATTTGGCGACAAGTATTATCGTTTTTGCTATTTTCTTTATTATGGCCATTCATTCATCTGTTCCGAAGAGACAGATTGTCATCTTTCTGCTGATTCTTCTTTGTTTACTTCCGATCGTGTGGATTGCAATGCATGATTACCAAAAAGCAAGAATCTTAAGCTTTATGAACCCTGAATATGATTCATCAGGCACCTCTTACAACATGGCGCAGGCAAATATTGCAGTCGGATCAGGGAATCTTTTCGGAAAAGGCCTGGGGTTAGGATCGCAATCACAGCTATCATTTTTGCCTGAGTATCATACTGATTTTGCGTATTCATCGCTTGTAGAACAGTTCGGGTTTGTCGGCGGATTTATTGTTGTGGTCCTTTATCTTATCTTTTTTACCTTTCTCTTTATGAAGATGTTCAAACACATGAATAAGCGTGATTATGATGAGCAGTACTCATTTTATTACCTCTTAGGATTTTCGGTAATGATGATTATTCAGACAACAGTAAATATCGGAATGAATCTGGGCTTGGTGCCGATTGCCGGTATTACCTTACCGTTTATTTCATACGGAGGGTCTTCTATGATCACCTTTATGATTGCAATGGCATTGTTGCCCTAACTACATCTTGCACTTCTGTTAATTTACAGTATAATAATGAAATGAAAACGCATGCAGTTATTGAGGTGGGTGGAA
>CAYMVU010000004.1:0-39418 GCA_964394215.1 uncultured Gammaproteobacteria bacterium | reverse complement strand
GCCGAATTATTATTTTCATATCAAATTATGGAACAGCAAGATCAAACTCCCAAAGGGAACAATAATATTCTTATTATCGCAGCAGTTATTATAATCGCGGTAGTTGGTGTAGGTATATTTGTGACAAGAAATAACCAGAACTCTGAAGCAGTAAATACGGAAACGACCATGGAGACTGATGATGCCATGACTCCGGATACAGCAAACACCGAATCAGGAGAGCAGTCGGCTGCCGGTACATCAGAGGAAGCTGTACAGATCATCCAAGTAGAAGCCGGAAGTTTTTACTATGAACCGAATGAAATCCGTGTCAAACAGGGTGGTAAGGTTCGTATTGTTATGAACAGTGTCAGCATGATGCATGATTTTGTGATCGATGAACTTGGTGTAAAAATGCCGGTTGTCCAGAATGGTGAGACAGGTACTGTTGAATTTACAGTTACTGAGAAAGGAACATTCGAGTATTATTGCTCAGTCGGACAACACAGAGCACAAGGACAGGTTGGGACATTGATTGTCGAATAACATATCTATTTAAAAGCACAGATTCACAAATCGGATCTGTGCTTTTTTGCTTAAAACTAAAGACCTTTGAGTCTGTCTTTCGCAGTTTGAAGGTTCTCGTTGTAGTACACTGCTTTTTCATATTCATCCCGTGCGGCATCAGGATTGTTGAGATTTCTGTAGCTGTCACCCCGAATGATGTAAAGCTCTGAATATGCTCTGTTTTGGTTCGAGAGTATCTGATCGGTAATTGAAAAAACAGTTTCATACTCCTCAAGTTCATAGTAGGCAAGGATCGGCTCTGATTGATACCAGAGTGTTCGAAACGGGAGTTTGTCTCGGACGATTTCATACTGCGCCACAGATTCTTCATAGTTTCCGAGATGATACTCCGCAACCGAGAGGTTGAAGCGGGCAGTGGTGTCATCAGGATTTTCGGCAAGAATCGTTTGAGCTTTTTCTTTTGCATGTTTCCAAGCCACGGCTTCATCCGCCTCATCTCCGAGCACCTTCAAGACTTCCTGTTCTTTCTCAGGAGGGACAAGCACGAGGTATTCATAACTGAATTTACTCCATAGTTCGTTGAACTCGGCGTACGAATAACGCAAATTTGGTCCCTGATAAGAATCATCTTGGATGATTTCCTGAGTTTGTCGGTCATATCCGGTGACAACGCGATAGTGTCCGATATCTTCGTCAGTCTCAAGCCATGTACGGGTGATCACTGGTAAGTCCATAGCGACCAGCCTGGTAAGAATCTCAATATCGCCATCCGGACGATGGTACTGGATGAGATTGTATTCTCTTGCCTGATTACCCATCTCCTCCAGCGTGACTGATTTGTCATCATTGTCACCGCCGGGGTTTTGGTATGGCCGAAGTTGTTGCCCGAGTTCTTCCTGTGAAGCCTGTATGTCGTAGTGTGAAAGAGCCATGGAAAGTGATGCGGGTCCGCAGTTGTTAAATGATTGATAGATATGGTAGTCATTTGGTAAGTCTTTTTGCTCGGGGATAGACGTAGGGCTTGCCGTAGGAGACATGACTTGACTCGTTTCTGAGTTGACAGTGGTCTCCGGGATAAGGGCATTGCTTTTGAATGCAACAAAAGAGACGCTTCCGATAAGAAGTAATAGAATTGTGAGAAATGTATTTCGCATGCCGTATTTTAGCAAAATTGATGTAACGTTTGATACAATGGCATGTATGAAAAAGGTAATACCAATATTCAGTGTTATTGCTCTTATCGTCATCGGGATTGTAATGACCCAGGTGCAGGGTGCATCAAAACCGCAACTGAGTTCGGATGTGGAAAAGCCGGCTTACTGGTTTTTGCTTCATCGGAAATCGAATGTAGAGTATCTGTATTTGGGTACCCCGGGCAATATTGAAGAAAGTGAGCTTATCAGAAAATTTGAAGTGAAAACAGGTATCCCGGGTGAGCGGCCGACACCTCTTCCTGAGCTTGTCGGTCGGGAATACTGGGTATTGACTGACAAAATGGAGGCGTTTAATAATCCTGAAACGGCGCCGTATTTTTTGATTCTCGATATCCCGACTCCTTCGGAGGCTCCGTTTGGACCGACTCCGTACCTGGAGTGCGGAGGAGAACAGTGCAATTGGGAGCTGCCGGGCTATTTCGGACTCCACGGGGTGGCAGGCAATCCTGAGAAACTATCATCTGAGGATCCAGGGAGCTCAGGGTGCATCAGGCACAGCGATGAAGATATCACTTACTTATATAATCTTCTTGACCCGAAATCAGGGGAGATTCGGTATTACGTGAAGGATATTTAGAGACACACTCACAGAGGAAAGTAAAAAGCTTATAGTATTGAATTTCCGAGAGAGAAAATGTATAATACATTTCTATGCCAGTACAAGAAGCACTGCGATATCAACCAAAAGGAGAAAATATGCTTGCTGCATTTTCATGGGCAAATGACGCACACTTGACTATTGGAAATACTCGTGAGCAAATACTTCGTGCACCAGATCAAAAAATTGCGCAGGCCGCAAGTGATTATTTCACAACGGGTGTTGCGTATCTTGCAAACTATGGTCATGATGCCTATATGAAGGAGATAGGAACCGTGACATGGTGGACTGTGAATCAAAAGCGGGCACTAACATTATTTACTGATAATATGCGTGGTGCAACTATGGCTTTGGGAATCAATCCCAATGCTGTGCATGATGAGAAAGAACCACATGTATTTTACGGAGCATCAAACCAAGGAAAAAGTGTTGAGGAAATCGCATATGTGTTGTTACCACCGGAGTTCATCCTTAAGGCGAAGAAAACGCCTATCTCAGGACTTGCGACCATGGCTTGGATTGGATCACAGATAAGAGATATGGCAAATGGACGAATTACGAAAGATCCTCAGTTCATAACTCCTAGGGCAATCGCTACAGAAGCTCATTTTCTTCATGAAGCTGTTGAGCGGCACCCAGATGTTGTGCTTGATCCCTATTATAGCCAAATCATGGCTGCCTATCCGGAAGGGATAGATAGTCTGCCGCGAGAGGCAAGGTATCGCGGTGTCACCGGTTCTGAGTTCAGGTCCGCAGGCCTCAATTGACGAGGCTCTATGTATAGCATTGCCTGTTCGAAAAGAGCAATGATTTTGAGTAGATACCAAAGAAGAATGACTGTATCATCGTATTTGCCGAATGTATCGTTTTTCAGTTCTTCATCGGATACTTCCGGATCACTATCAAAGAGATAATCAAATATTCCGACGAGATCGTCTTCTTCAATTTCTATGCTCGCAAGAACATCATTGATCTCTTCCGTAAGAAGTGACAGATTCACGAAAAGCGGCTCCGTCCAAACAAATACGATGACTTCTTGCGATTGCTGAACTTCATGTTCTTCGGCAGCATTATCCGGCACTACAGGTGTTTCAGCAACAGGCAGCACAAATACGCCGTTAGGTTTTTCATCGTAACCTTGCCCTTCTACACCTTTGAATATCTGATCAATCACTTCCTGTTCGGTTTCCAATATCAGAGTGAAGGGTTCGGGGAAGGTGATTTCTTCAGCCGTGACCTCAGTTAGTTGATCTTGCATGTTCGATGTCTCATCCACAAAGCCTGCAGCATCAAATTGCATAAGTTGCGTGGTGTCAATAGAGTCAAGCGGTACAAGAGGCAGATCAAAGATAGGCAGTACTTCCTCATTTTGGTCCTCTTCGTGTGCTAAATCAGCTGCTTCATTATTAGGTGACATTTCCTCATATGAGAAGAGAGTTATTGTCTCTTCACTGTGCAAAACAGGTGAAGGGATCGTTTCGATTACGACGTCTTCTTCCGAGTGGATTTCGGATGAAAATTCCATAATTCGGGGTAATGTGTTTTCATGAAGGGGATCTTCCGCTGAAGGAGTGTGATCCTCAACAAAGACTGTCTCGCTTTGATGAGAATCGTCTACTTCCGTGTCGATCATAATATTATTTTCTCCTGTATCGGCCTGAACGGTTTCCTGTCGGTCAGGATCTATGGATTCTTCTGATGTGAGTATGCTGGTTACTTCCGCCTGAGTCTGGTCGGTTTCCGGTACAGGGAAACCTGACACTCGTTTTTCAGCGTCCTCGATAGGTATCTCTTCTGTATGTGTATCCGGAGCAGCATTATTTTCTATTACTGAGTGGATGATTGATTCAGGAGTCTGGGCAGGGACATCTATCACAAACTCAGTATGTGTAGATTCAGGAGCGGTGGACTCACCGGTACCTGTGTCGGATTGTTCTGTGTCAGTTGAGAGCGGTACAGCTGCAACGATATCAGGAATGTTGTTTACAAATTCAGTAGCGATAGGAATATTTGTCGCACGAGTTGTTATAAAGGGTGCTTCGGCCTGAGATTCTTGTTGACGCATCTCTGGCATGCCAGTAGCTTGGTCTGTCGGTTTTGGTGCATAAGCAGGTTGAGGTATGAGAAAGCCGGACTCCATGACATCATGTGAAGTTTCCTGGGAAATGGTTACCGCAGGATCTGCCGGTTCTGCCTGTGTGGGCGCGGGCCTATCTGCAGGCGACATTTCTTGAGCAGGATATTGTGGCGTCAGATCGGAAGGCTCGATAGTATGTTGATATCGGTTCATCTGCTCATTTGTTTGATGTGTGGGTGTCTTAGAGATCTCAGCCTGTTTCGGCATTTCGTCAGTTTCAGGTATTGCTGGACGTGATGCTTCCGATTGTAAGGTTGCAGTATGTATTGCTGCGTCCGGTTTCGGCGGTGCTGCAGTTGGTTTATCTTCATCGGTGAGGAGTGAATCAGTGACCTCTACACTGCTTGAGATAGGTTCTTCCTCATTGTGTATCACTTTTTTTTCCTGGAGTGGTTCTACATAAATTCGTGTAATTTGAATCGGTTCTTCTGGTTTCATTTCACGGTCTTCCGATTGTTTTACAGGCTCTTGTCTTCCCGGCAGCACAGGGGCTTCCTGCTTGGCTGTCGGTCTTGGTTCAAATTTTATTGCTTCTTGCGGTTTAATCGGTTGTGCTTGTGAGGCTTCCTTCCTGATAGGTACTTTAGGTTCGGGCAAAGCTTCATCCGTTGTTTTTTTTTGGGGCTCGACTTGGGTAGCGGGCTTTCCTTTCATGTCAAAACTGCCTGTTGATGTTGCCGCTTTCTCTGATAAAGATGGTGTCGGTGATTGTGCAGGCGTGGCGGTATCAGACTTTGCAGAGACGTCAGCGCTCGAAGTAGCTGTTTCAGCACGCTGTTTCTCAATTACAGGTGTGGGTTGAACCTTTTCCTCAAATTGTGTAACAGTTGTTTTCAGATCGGATTTTACCGGTTGCGGAGTAGAAGTTACCTCAGGCGTTGCGGGAAGAGTTTCTTTCGGGGTAGATGAGGTATTTATCGCAACTTCTTTTACAATCTGTGCAGGTTCCTGTTTTACGGCGGCAGCTGGTTTTACTACTTCGGGTTTCGTCGGAGGCGCTTCTGATGGGGCAGTATCTACTGCTTCTGCCTGAATTTTTAGAACTTCCATTCGTTCTCGAATGAGATTTTCGGCATCGGGACCTTTCATGAGATCAGGGCTTGATTTTGTCAGCTCCTGGACAGCCTGAAGTCTCCTCATCAGGGGATTATTCCCGCCATTTTTTTGAGCTTCACTGAAAAATCCGCATGCAGCTGTCGCGGCACAGATCGTACAATCATGATCGGGAGGAATGCCTTCCTGCTGCTTCGGCAATCCCGGAATATCCGGGCGCTGCATAAATGAAGGAACTCCGTCAACCGGTACACCGAGTGTTTTCCCGAGGATATGGGCAGCATTCGTTACGTCTGCACTTTCACGTTCTTGAAGCTGTTCTTCACGCATTGTTTCAAATGATGACGGATCCATAAAGGCACAAAAAAAACGACCGGAAAGTCAGGTCGCGGTTAAACTGATAGCTGTTATGACAAGGCCGGGAGCGGAACCTCAGATGAAAGACTCCCTTTATTTGAAAAACATTATTTTGACAATCTGAATTAACAAGTGTTTATATTATAGAAAAGTGTGGAGAAGTGTGCAAGAGAAGGTTAAAGGAAAGAATGAGGGAAGGTTTGCAGTTTGGAGAGGGCACCGGAGTGCCCCCTCCAACATACAAACTACAGTCAGAAAGGGCATGCTAGAGAATCGATCTAGGCAGCGTTGGCTCCGAAAACTTCTTCGTTGCCTTCTGTAGTGTCGGCCATCACGGGCTCGGTCTCATTCGTTCCTTCGGCGACGCCGTCGTGTTCGGCCCAGCAGGCTTCTTCGTCTTTCATGATCTGATACGCAACGAGCGTGTCGTAGGCGAGCTGCACTTTGCAGCCTTCCTCTCCATAGCATTCATCGCAGTAACGCTGCTCGTTGTCGTAGTTCTCGACGAGCTCGCGGGCGGCCATTCGGGTCCGGAAATCAACTTTTTCACCGTCATATAGCACAGCGAAGTTGTCATCACGGACAGCGAGGGCAGCCATAGCGAGCCGTGCGTGCGTATTGCTGAGGTCGCCAGTCTGGTATGCCGCGATCACCTCGTCAGGCGTGATGGACTGTTCCTTGTGAACAGCCAGAACCTGAAGTGTGAGTTCCTCGGGGCAGATGGGCAGACCACAGCAATGTTCGATGCCTTCCTCGAACTTGGCGACCAGCTCCAGAGCCTTTTCGACATCCTCCTGGGAGATTTGCGGGGCGCTGAGCGTCTCGTATTCATCCCGGACCAAAGCAAGCGCCGCGAATGCTGCGCTGGCAAGCGGGTTGGAGTAGTCTTCGTCATGATAGTCCCGTACGATCGATTTGGCAAGTTCCTTCGTCAGGTCCTTGGTAGGATCGTTTGGGTTCTCTTCGTTGCCATTCGGGTTCATGCGATCAGCCTGGTCACGAAAGATTCCGGACAGATCAGGGCCAAACGGTGTGCCAAACGGAGAACGGCGATTGCCGTTTTCCTCTGCTTCACGAGCCATCATTGCCATGGCCAAGATCGCGGCGAGCGCGTCCGTGTCATCGTCTTCGTTGTCGTCACCAAAGGGTGAGTTAAACGGCGAGCGACGGCTGCGACTAAACGGCGATTCGAAAGGCCGGCGACTGCGAGGCGACATGAGCTGCTCTTGAACGGTACGAAGGACTGCATCGCTGATGGCCTGTTGAAGGGCAGGGCCGAGACTCCGTGGTGCCGAAGGGGGCAGCGTGATCTTGATTTCAACGCTGAGTGCGTTAGTCAAGGGCTGTTCCTTCTGTTCGCTGCCATTGCGGCGGTTGCGCAGTGATTCAAAAAAGCTGTTAAACATGAGATTGCCTCCATAGTGGATAGAAACTACATTGTTTACTTGAACGATTTGAGCATAGGGCTCTCACCGGCAGTTCTTCAGGATTGCTCCGTTGGATTTGATTCGATCCGAAGATCTCCTCCAGGTTTCTGCTTCACCTGTACAACGTAGTTGAATGTCAGGCATTCTCCTTTCTTTTGTGTTAGTTTGTTGGATTGCAAATAAAAAGAGCACTCATACATCTAGTGCTCGAATAACATCTTATAATATAAAATGTTACTAGGGCACTAGACAAGTGCTTTTTTATTATTAACCTTCCCTCATTATTAAAGTACTAAGATTTTTTTTGACCAAAAGAAGCAAATTCCTAAGGCAATAAAAACCTATAATATTATATCACATTGAATATGTAAATCAATATGTTGATATTTATGGTAAATGAGTGTCCCTTAAATTGAAACTGTAGTTAATGAGGCAGAGATATTGTTGTTAGTTTCTTTTTGCAACACGACGATCCGCAATTGTAAGGTATTTTTTACGCAGCCTCAAATTTTTCGGAGTGACTTCCAGTAGCTCATCATCCCCAATGATATCAAGGTACTGTTCCAATGAAAGTGTTGTGGGTGGTTCAAGGATTACCTTTACTCCTTCACCGGATGATCGATTGTTTGTAAGCTGTTTTGCTTTGCAGACATTGACCTCAATGTCCCGCTCTTGAGAAGCAAGTCCTACTACCATTCCTTCGTAGACATTTACTCCGGGTCCATAAAACATGACACCTCTTATTTGAGCGTTGGCAAGACCATAAGTGAGAGTTTCACCGCTTTGTGTCGAAATAAGTGCTCCTCGTCGAATGTTTTCCATATCAGATCCCAGAGGTTCATATCCCAGCAGGTACGTGTGCATGACAGCAGTCCCGCGGGTGTTGGTCAGTAGATTGCTGCGGATACCGATAAGATTTCTACTTGAGATTTTATAGATGAGACGAATTGCCGTATCACCTTGTGGAGTCATATTCATCAGTTTTCCTTTTCTTTTTCCCAGTTCATCAGTTACGGCACCCATGTACTCTTTATTGACATCAATAGTGAGCTCTTCATATGGCTCACAGTTGACACCGTCAATTTTTTTGTAAATGACCTGCGGTTTTGAAACTTCCATTTCATAACCTTCGCGTCGCATTGTTTCGATAAGGACGGCAAGATGAAGCTCCCCCCGTCCTGAGACGATAAAGGAGGTTGTTTCCTGATCGTCTTCAACACGTAGTCCGAGATCTGTTTCAAGTTCTTTATACAGTCTTGCTCTTATCTGACGGGAAGTTACAAAATCGCCTTCACGGCCTGCAAAAGGACTGGTGTTCGGACCGATTTTTATTTTGATAGTCGGTTCTTCTACTTTGATTTTCGGCAAATGTTCAGGATGCTCCGGATTCGTCACTGTCTGTCCGATGGTAAGCTCAGGAATACCTGCCAAGGCGGCGATATCTCCTGACACGATCTTATCGGTCTCAATTCTTCCAAGTCCGCGGCTCGTAAAAAGTTTGGTTGCTGTATAGGTCCCGATGACTTCACCTTCATCAATAAGAGATATCCGCTGACCTTTTGAAAGTGTTCCACGAGTGACTTTCCCGATACAAATACGTCCGACATACGGATCATGATCTACCGTTGAGATAAGCATTTGAAAAGGTTTGTCTTCGTTTATATTCGTATTGGGCAGTTCTTCAACTATAGTATCCAAAAGAGGAGAAAGATCTCCCGGGGTCTCAGATGTGTAGTTTGCCGGAAGTTCTTTAAAAGCCTTTCCGTCGCGTCCTACTCCGTATAATGTGGTGAAATTGAGAGCCGACTCATCTTCTGCAAGATCCAAAAAAAGGTTCTCGACTTCACGCTGGATCTCAATCGGTCGGGCATCCTTTTTATCAATTTTATTGATAAAGAGAATGGTTTTAAGTTTGGCTTCCAGTGCTTTTTTCAATACAAATCGAGTTTGAGGAAGCGGTCCTTCAGCTGCGTCCACAAGAAGGAGAGCACCGCTTGCCATATTGAGGACCCGTTCAACTTCACTTCCGAAGTCGGCATGGCCCGGTGTATCAATGATATTGATACGTTCACCTTTATAATCAATCGCGGTATTTTTGGCCAAAATGGTGATACCTTTTTCACGCTCAAGGTCATTTGAGTCCATCAAAAGCTCTTCCTGCATTTCTTTCTGATTGTCACGAAAGATATGAGCTTGCTTGAGCATAGCATCAACCAGGGTCGTTTTACCGTGGTCTACGTGAGCGATGATGGCAATATTACGTATGTTCATAGGGAAAGGACAAGTATATCAGAATATATCGGAAAAGTCTTGCATAAGAGAGAGTGTCACGGTAGGCTTGCACCATCGATGCCAAAAAACATGGTGGACAGATCAATATTCGCAAAATGCAGATACCACTCATTCCAGACTTTATACACGATAATAATACCCCAGATAAGGAAAAAGTACTTTTTATATACTTTGTATGCCTTACTCTCATCTTTTTGAATGAGGAGAATTAATGCATATATCATCATCAGAGGCTCAAGAAAATTCTGGAAATAGAAGAAAAAAAGCTCATTTCTTGTCAGAAAAAATAATACTTGACCGACTGTTCTATATATAAACAAGGCAATGACGGTATTTTTGATCCTCCAACGCATCCCCAAAATCAGCATGAAAATATACGATACATAATCAGCCGTTTTATCAATTGTCTGATAATGCATATCGCTCATGCCCAGATACTGAAGAATATCTCCGTCCACAACATCCAAAACATAGTTTGCCCAAAGAGAAGCGAAGGGGAAAAACAACATCAAAGAAGGAACAATAAATTTTAGCGCAATAACGATAATAAGAAAGAGCTGCATACGTCTATTATTACATATATGCAATGTGATATGCTAAAGAAGTAGTATTATCTATTTTTTTTCATTTTGAAAATGGAGACAAGGCATACTTTAAGGAGAAAGACTCTCACGTCTTTATTTGCAAATTTGTTTGGCTATACCAGTATTCTGACAATTTTTGCCGTAAGTCTTTATATTATGTATGCGGCCGTGAAGCAACCGCTATATCCGTCTACCGGACAGGAACTGGGGACAACTACAACTTATGACAGTGTACATCTTCAGGATACGGAAGAAGCAAAGCAGGCATTTAAGAAATTCTGTAGTATTCGAAATGAGTGCACTCTTCTTATGTTCTGCAAAGAAGTCCCGCGATACTGTATCTTTCCCACAACTACAGAAGAAACTTCCAAGACAGATACATCGGTCACTATAGACTCATCAATTACACCAACGACACAATCAGATAATAATTTTATTGAAACATACCAAAAGACGGAGGCTAATACAAGTACGGAATCAGACCCTACTGAAGCCCGAAAAGAAACGGCAAACAGCCAGGAAAAACTTTCCACATGGTGCTATTGGACAAGAAAGTTCCAGTTGGGAGGCTGTACGGATGACTCCCAGCGGGAATCGGAACCGAAGCGGATTGCTACCATAACCCCAACTCCATCAAAGCAACCGGAGACATCCACAACAAAAAAAACTGCACAGACACAAGCTCCTGCTTCATGGTGTTATGACAGTGACTTGGAACGATCAGATACGAGTGGTGTGTGTCGAGATGCAACCGGGACTTATTACGATGGTTGTGAAGGGGGAAAAGTCACAGAATATATTTGTCAGGGAACATGGAACGGGAATGAGTACACAGACCAAAAATGTACTCAAAAACTTCTTTCCTGTAAATCTCCATCAATCTGTCATATCGGCCGCTGCTATGAGGCAGTAGATACCTCTCAATCTGTGACGCAAATACCAGTGCGTAAGCCATCTACAGTTATAACAAGACCGGCTGCAGAAACAGAGCAAGGTACCCCGTCACTAAAACCGGAAGAACGGAAAACCCAGACAAAGGTAGAGCAAGAAGAAGTGAAAAAAGAGTTAGAGCCGCCGGTCATCACAGCTCCTTCTTCTGGATCGACAGTTTCAGGTACGGTGTCGATCGCTGTGGACAAACGACTCTTTTCCACGGTGACAGTTTTATTGCAGCCGCTGACTACAGTAAAAGACCAAATTTATCTCAATCGCATACAATCGTCAGACGAAGCAGTACGATGGGATACTACATTGCTTCCAAACGGAGATTACTACTTATTTGCTATAGCCCACGGAGTGGGACAGAAATATATTAGTCAGCCGGCAAAGGTCACAGTTCATAATGCCGAATCGGTGGCTGTACCAAAACATTCACTCATTCTTCCTTCTGATTTCAAACCTGAACGGGCAGTGGTTAATAACGTTCTTTCGATTGAAGAAGTCAAAACGACTCCTACCGATGCCGTACACGCCGTTACTCTGCAAGGGAAAGCAGAACCAAATACTGTGATATCTGTTCTTATCTACTCAAATCCGATTGTTGTGACAGTCCGGACTGATGCTAATGGTGTGTGGACATATACTCTTGAAGAACCGTTGGAGCCCGGTAATCATACGGCTTATGTCGTTGTCCCAAAAGCAGACGGTTCACAGATAAGATCGGAAATAAATACATTTTTTGTGCCGCCGGTATATGCATCATCAGTTGATAATCAAAATTTGCGCAGTGTCGAAGAGAGTGAGACTCCGCTTATCCGTAATTTCATTATCCTTGCAGTCATTCTTGTTCTGGATGCCGTGATGATATTACTTTTGGTCTACCATTTCAAAAGTAAAAAAAACACATAATATATGTTTTCTGAACTGTTAAGAAAAAATCACTACTTAGGTCAGCTCATTTATGCAATTATTCTTGTGGTACTTATTCCGAGTGCTCTTGTAGTCAATACGATTTATCTGCTTAATAGCTTTAAGAGAGATATGGACTATGAACTCAACAATAAAGCTCTCCTTGTACAATCTGTCATCTCTATGAACGTGAGTGACAGTCTGGATAATAATACTGATCTCAAAGCAATGTTGGATAGTATTGTCACAGAGCTTCCCGACATACGGGCTATAGAAGTCTTTAAGCTCAAAGATCAGGAAACACTCTCGTTTACCAGTACCTCTTCTTTGACACGTGCCGTATATGATCCGGTTCTGAACCATTTAGCATTTAGTACAGATAGCGTCTATTCAAAACAGATCAATGCAGCAATAGGAGAACAAGAAGCTGAACGTATATGGCTTGTGGCAGCTCCGATGTATGATACCTCACACAATAAAATCGGTGTTATTAATACTTACATTTCAGCGGCACAAATTGATGCAATTATGCAGAGAACTATATATGATTCTCTAAAGGTACTTCTGATCACTCTTGTTGTTATTCTGCTGTTATTAATTAATCATTTTAGCCTTTTTGAACGAGCCATTGCATTTGTAAAGCTCAAGGAAATTGATGATTTAAAAGATGATTTCATCTCCATTGCTGCACATGAACTTAAAACTCCTTTGACAATTATTTCAAGTTATGCATTTTTACTTACGAAAAATAAGGATTTAACACAACATCCTGAGATGCAGGATGAGCTTGCCAAAATTATTGCCAGCTCAAATAGACTCAAGGTTCTTGTGAACGATATTCTTGATGTTACCCGGATTGAAATGAATAAAATGGTTTTCGAAAAGAAACAACAGGAGCTTCAGAGTATTCTTAAGAGTGTTGTAGATCAGCTTGCTCCTGAAGCACAGAAAAAAGGATTAACCTTGCAGTATATGCTACCTGCACAAAGCGTGATTGTAATGGGTGATAAAAATAAACTTGAACAAATATTTATAAACCTTGTAGGAAATGCAGTTAAATACACAGAGAAAGGAAGTATCATCATCGCTCATGAGATTGAAAAGGGGATGGTAAAAACGTACATAAAAGATACAGGTATCGGTATTCCGCCTGACAAAATAGAGCGTCTTTTTAATAAATTTTCCCGTATAAGTAATGATAAAACGGCAGGCATTCCCGGAACGGGTCTGGGATTGTGGATAACCAAACAGCTTATTGAGAAGATGAACGGAAAGATTTATGTGGAAAGTATAGAAAATACCGGAACTCAGTTCTCAGTAATTTTCCCATTAAGTAGCTAACTCAATCTTTACAATATTGTATTGTTACAACGTATGAAACCGTTATCAAAACAAGCTAAACAATATATTTTCCTTTCATTCGGATTGAGTTGGGGTATTTCTGGCATATATTATATGGCAGGTGGGAGATTGACTTCTCCCAGTGCTCTTTTTATGCTTATTCTGTACATGTTCATGCCGATGGTATCTGCAATAATCCTTCAAAAGTTCGTATATAAAAAGCCGTTGAAGAAACCTCTCCATATTTTTTTTAAACCGAACAAGTATTTTTTTCTTGCATGGATACTACCATTTATCGTTTCAATAGCAGCAATTGGTGTCAGTTTGCTGTTTCCTGGTATATCGTTTTCACCGGGTATGGAAGGGATGATCGCTAAGTATTCATCAATACTATCTCCATCTGATCTTGCAAAAATGAAGGAACAGATAGCGTCATCTCCTATACATCCATTCTGGCTGGCAATTATTCAAGGGTTTGTTGCTGCCGTGACGGTGAATGCAGTGGCTGCTTTCGGAGAAGAGCTCGGCTGGAGAAGTTATCTCTTCAACGAGCTGAAAAAACACGGATTTTGGTATACCTCTCTGTTTACGGGAGTAGTTTGGGGACTGTGGCATGCACCGATCATCCTGCAGGGATACAATTATCCTGATGCACCGGTTTTGGGTGTTTTTTTGATGATACTTTTTACGGCATTATATGCGCCGATTTTCACATATATCCGTCTGAAATCACGGTCGGTTATTGCTGCTTCGATTCTTCATGGCGGTATAAACGCCAGTGCCGGACTTGCCCTACTTGTGACCAAGGGGGGGAATACGTTGGTTCTGGGAGCTCTTGGATTGTCAGGAATTACTGTACTGGCAGTAATTGATCTGATACTTTTCACTATTCTAAAAAAAGACAATCATGATCCTCTGTTGAAAGAAGAAGGGGAGAGGAGATAGCATCGTCGGAAACACTTACTTTATACTGCTATGAAGATCTATAGTTTGAGTGATAGAGGAGAGGTTGACTTTTTGTTACAACTATATTAAACTTGCATATAGTCTATGAGAAAAAACTGTCCCCGAATAGTGATCGAAAACTATTATGAACCCTGTATTTTATACCTTCTTTCGCAAGGTCCGAATTACGGTTACAAAATACAGCAACATATTGAAATGCAACTTAGTTGCAATGCAAACATCAGTAATATTTATCGATGTTTGTCTAAACTGCACAAAGATAACTGTGTGACAAAAACCAGAGAGCCGAGCGAGAACGGGCCAGAACGAGTTGTATATCGAATTACACCTGACGGCAAGAATCTGCTTAAGGGATGGGTTCGGGATTTAAAACGACAGAAGCAAATCGTAAATACTCTTATTACCAGTTGTATTGAAACATGAAAAATATATCTCAATCTGAGTTTAAAAAAGAAGTTGTCGAACAAAAGGGTACAGTCGGTGTCATTGTTCAGACAGAATGGTGTGAACCGTGTAAACACTTAAGTCCAGTCATCGAAAAGCTTGAGGAGGAATATAAAGGCCGCGATCTCACATTCGTGAGTATTGATTTGGATTCCAATCCAAGCTTCACTTCTTACTATCGTATTGCCGGACTTCCGACCGTGATTTTCTTCAAAGACGGCATGATGAAAGGTCTGTACATGGGTGTAAAGACAGTTGAGGAGTTTCGGGAAATTATTTCGGGAATTATCGAGGGAAAAAAGAAGGAAGGACCGAGCGCAGTGAAGGTCTTCTCTACTCCGACATGTCCTTACTGCCACATGGTAAAAGCTTATCTTGACCAGAAAGATGTCCCGTATGAAGACATTGATGTCTCGAAGGATCGTGAGGCTGCAATGCAGATGGTCCAAAAATCGGGACAAATGGGTGTTCCTCAACTGTGGATAGATGGTGAAGTGGTAGTTGGCTATGATACAACACGAATAGACGAACTTTTAAGACAGTAAGTATTACTGACAGTTCGGGCACTTGCCGTAAAATGCGAGCGAGTGCCTGTTTATCTTGTAGGAAGAGACAGTATGTGCTTCTTCAAGAAGCACCTGTTCAGACTCGAGGGAGATATCTTCAATACTTCCGCATTTAGTACAGAGAAGATGATGATGGTGCGGTCTTCCCTTCATTTCGTAATGCAGTTCAGTATCCTTCAACGGCACTTTTTCAATAACATTTTCTGCAAGGAGAAAATCAATCTCCCGGTAGACCGTTGTAACGTTGACTGAGATACCGATACGCTCAAGCATGGTGTGAAGAGCTTTTGCTGAAATCGGCCGATCCATATTCTCCAAAAGATCGATGATTGCACTTCGAGCTTGGGTGATGCGATATCCTTTTTGTTTCAGCTGTTCAATGTTGTCGTTTACCATAAGTTATTGCAATATGGTTGCATTGTACGCTACTTGCTTTTGAAATGCAATAATGTTATCTCTTCAGGAAATCTGCAAGTAGTTTTTGTTGAGTTTCCTTGTCAAAAGTGTTGAGCTTGTCGTTTTTCACTCTTTGTCTTGTGACTTCAAAAAGGAAAATACTTGCCGTCACTGACAAATTAAAGCTTTGTATA
The DNA here is from genome assembly GCA_964394215.1 of uncultured Gammaproteobacteria bacterium. Lineage (GTDB taxonomy): Bacteria > Patescibacteriota > Microgenomatia > UBA1406 > GWC2-37-13 > UBA1450. The sequence goes on along the minus strand of CAYMVU010000004.1, from coordinate 23,494 downwards.
AAACCGCGCATCGGGATGTACATGGTATGATCTGAAAGCGAAGCCGCTTTTTCCGTGATGCCGCTGTGTTCATTTCCGAAAAGGAGCGCAATTTTCTTCTCCTCGAAATCGGTTTCATACAGTGATTGAGCTTTATCATCAAGAATGGTTGCATATACGGTATATCCTTTTTCATGAAGATCCGAGAGGCACTCCTCTGTCGAGTGGCTGATATGAAAATCAAGCCATTTGTTGGAAGATCCGGACGATACTTTTCCTACTTTTCTCGGATTAAACTCCTTTTGATTTTCAAAAATAAAATATACATCCTGAACACCGAACCCTTCGCACGTTCTGAGCACTGCCGCGGCATTATGAGGGTCGTGAATATCCTCAAGAACTACAACAAGACCCTGCTGACGTTGACTGACAACATCTTCCATCTTTTTCAAGCGCTTTTGGCTGATCATGTCGTCATTATAACAGTTTGCCGTAGTATTAAAAAAGATCACAGCATACCACCAATGGTCATTGACTGTGATCTTATTTGAAAAGAAATTATTTTTTTGTTGCTTTTTTCTTGGTTGTTTTCTTTTTGGCTGCTTTCTTGACGGTTTTTTTGACTACTTTCTTTTTAGCTGCTACCTTTTTCTTTGCGGGTTTTTTTACAGCTTTTTTTGCTTTTTTGACTGGCATGGAGTCTCACCACCTTTCAGTGCATGAATTGGTAACAAGACACAACATTACCGATATATATCATCACTATACTCTTAAAAAGGAGGCATTACAATACGTATTTCAGACTGTAAGATCAAGATAATGCAAGATTATTCCAAGTGTTCTGCCTGATCTATCGTATACTCTCCGACCGCGGTTCTTACGAGTTTTGTCAAATACGCGCCGGTTCCCAGCTTTTCGCCCAGATCACGAGCGAAGGATCGGACAAAGAATCCTGATGTGACTTTCATTTTCACAATGAGTGTCGGATAACGATAATTGACGAGAGTAAGCTCTGCAACGGCCACTTTCTTACTGGGAAGTGTGAATTGTTCACCTTTGCGGGCACGCTTGTATGCCGGGATGCCGTCGATTTTTATTGCCGAGTATCGGGGAGGAGTTTGTTCAGTTTCTCCTTTAAATGTTTCAAGAGTTTTTAATACCTGCTCTTCGGAAGGTTGTTCTTGCGGACCTGTTGTCACAATCGGGCCTTCTTCGTCATCGGTTTCTGAGACTTTTCCCAACTCGATTGTAGCTTCATACTCTTTGTCTGTTCCTTTTAAAATATTGTGGAGATTGCGGGTTCCTTCCCGACCGATGCCAATCACAAGGACGCCCTCTGCAAGAGGATCAAGTGTCCCCCCATGTCCGATTTTCTCCCCTTTGTATTTTGCTTTCAGTTTGCGTATCAAATCATATGAAGAGATTCCTTTCGGTTTGTAAAAAGCTTTTATCATACATGTCTCAAACTTCTATCAAAGTCGTGCAGTGTGAATATTGTATTATATAGTATGGAAAACAAACAGCCGATTTTAACCCGATTCTTCCGCCAGGGTATTCATCATAAACAGGATCTTATCCGAGGGTTTTATATGCTCTATGCATTTATTGCCGGCTTGCTTGTGCTTTTTGCCTACTGGACAACACAAAATATCAATCGGGCTGCGATGTATGAAGTGGGAACGACAAGCGGTCAGCTAGCTCTTGTCATTTTCTGTGTCGTGATCACACCCGGCATACTCCGACGTTTCGGGATCAGAAACATGATGACAAGTTTCCTTATGGTGATCAGACGTCATCTCGGGATTACAATGTTTTCACTGGCTTTTCTGCATTATGCATCCATCAGATTATTTCCGATTATTTTCGGCGGTGTTCCTCCGGTGATCCCTCCTCCCCTTTTTGAGTTTATGGGTGTTGCGGCTTTGTATGCCCTTTCACCGATCTTTGTCACCTCAAATGATATCAGTGTCCGAAAGCTGGGCGCGTGGTGGAGACGTATTCACTCCATGGTTTACTTCATTGTCTGGCTGATATTTGCTCATGTTGCACTCCAAAGAATCAGTATCTGGACAGTAACTATCGGTATTTTTGCCGTACTTGAAGTTGTATCTCTCATAAAAGCTGCAGTAGAAGGCCATGCGAACAATAAAGGTAATCCGCCCTTGCAAACTTAATTTCACTTTTTTATAATTCGATACAGTTGAAATAAAAACTACTATGAAATCGTTTTTTCTCTGCAGGGAGTAACTGACAGCGTTTTCTCCCGGCGCACTATTAACCCCCTTTCCTATCGCTCTGCATCTCGTACTTTCTTAACTGCTATTATCATTTTTATTATTTTTCTATGAACACCAAAGTGGTCGCCCTTTTAGTGGCTCTTGTGGTCGTCGTTGCCGGTAGTTGGTACTACTTGAACCAGCAAGGCAGACAAAATAACACCGCTGCTGACGCGGAAACCAATAGTCAGCTCGTTATTTATTCCGGAAGAAAAGAACCTCTTATTCTTCCCATTATCGAATCTTTTGAAAAAGAAACGGGTATTGAAGTAATTCTTAAATCCGGTTCGACGGAAGAGCTGGCAAATCTTCTCATGCAGGAAGGTGAGAATACACAGGCTGATGTCTACGTTTCCACTGACGCAAGTCTCCTGCAGGAGCTTTCGGCACGGGATATGTTCCGACCTATTACAGCAGAAAACGTATCGCAAATTCCCGCGGAGTATCGCGCAAAAGATAATACCTGGACCGGTGTGTCAGGACGTGCACGGGTTCTTATCGTTAACACTGATCTTGTACAGGAGAGTGAGTATCCTGATTCTGTCTATGACATAACGGATGAAGTTTGGGCGGATAAAGTCGCGATGGCGAAAATGACAAATGAGTCTGTGGTCACGCACATGAGTGCAATTCGTACGCTCCGTGGAGATCAATTCCTGACGGATTTCCTGAACGGATTAAAAAACAACAACGTAACCATGCTCGGTGGTCACACGGATGTCAGACAGGCAGTTGCCCGAGGTGAGTTTCCGATCGGTTTTGTAAATCATTACTACGGACACTTGCAGCAGCAGGAATCCGATAATATCGCTATACTGTATACCGATCAGGGGGAAGGTATGGACGGATCATTTGTGAACGTTTCAGGAGTTGGGATTCTTGCTGCAGGGGTTAACAACGAAGAAGCGCAGCGTTTTGTTGAGTATCTTTTGAGTTCTGCGGCACAACAGAAATTTGCTGAGCTCAACTTTGAATTTCCTCTCGTTGAGGGATTCCGGTCTGAGAATACGAAGAATCTCGGCGAATTTAAACAGATGAGTGTTGACCTGCATGAAGTCTCAACGAAGCGGCAGGAAACATTGGAACTTATAAAAGCTCAAGGATTGTAAAGATGAAGAATGTTGTCTCAATACAGAAGCTGCTATCCGCAGCTTCTGTATTTTTTATTTTCATTACTGCTATTCCGTTTCTTTTCATTGCTTTGTCGTTGAAAGGAGTAGATGTATCTGAACTTCTGCAGATAGTTTCATATTACCGGAGCTCTATTGTGACGACCATACTTTTATCAGTCACAACAGGATCACTGGCTTTACTCTTTTCCGTACTTGCTTTGATTTCGCTGTTATGTATTCCTACACGTTATCATAAACCCGTATCTTTTGTTCTTTCGATTCCTTTGATATTTCCGCCGTATATTGCCGCGATCTCCTACATCTCGATTTTCAAATCACCGCTCGGCCTCTCTCTTCTGGGACGATCACAACTGACAGAGTTTTGGCAAGCATCAATGGTTCTGAGTTTATTTCTTTATCCGTACTCATTCCTGCTTCTCAAAAACAGGCTTGAGATGATCGATCCGGCACATAAAAAAATAATTTCACTCTATCGCTTCCGGCTCGTTGATAAACTGAGACTGCTTTATATTCCTCATTTGAAGGGAGTTCTTCTTACCGCATTTGTTATTCCCTTTATGTATGTTATTGCAGATTTCGGGGCAGTATCAATCCTTCGTATGGATACTGTGACTACAGAGCTGTATCAGAGTATGGTACGACGGTTTGAATATGAACAAGGGGCTTTGCTGAGCCTTTTTTTGTTATTGTTATCCACGGGTACGCTTGTCATGGGTGCGCGGTTTACAAGCCGTCCTGTTGAAAGTTTAAGAAGTAATGAGTCAGAACTCGGAAGCACAGAAAAATCAAAATACAGCCAAGCACTTTCCGTACTCTGTCTGATACTTCTTATCTTATTATCGTTCGGAGTTCCTGCCTTCCAGATTATCAGATGGTTTATTCAATTTATACGAGAGCAAAGCGTATTAAAAGATGTCTGGTTTGCTCCGGATGTACTCCTGTCGATGACGGTCACAACGGTTATTGTTTCTCTTATCGTTGTTGCTGTTTCTCAAATGATAGTATTCGGCGTACAAATGTTACAGACTCTGACCCATAAGACAGGTATTTCAAGCGTTACCTATTTCCTGTCCTCACTGCTCCATGCACTTCCTGCCATTGTTATAGCTTTCAGTGTCATGATTATAAAGTTCTCAACTCCCTTTTCTGTCTCGCATGCTCTTGTGTTTTTATTTCTGGCGTATATTCTCAGATTTATCGGCATTGCATTTTTGACAACTGCACCAGCAATAGAAGCTATTCCAAAGGGGTATCTTCGTATCGGCGACTCTCTTGTTCCAAGATTTACTGAAAGAATCCGACTGATATTATTTCCCTATATAAAGAAGTATTTACTCCAAAGCGGGAATTATATGTATTTTCTCTCACTGCGTGAACTGACAATTCCCCTGATTTTACTCCCATTGGGAATGAATGTTCTTTCAGTCCGGATATGGCAGACTGCAAGTGAAGGACTGTACGTCTACGCGTCCCCGATGATTTTAGTTTTGCTACTGCTCTCTTTGCCGTCTCTTGTATGGTATATTAAAAGTCAGCTTTAGAATTATGAAATGCATTGTCAGAAACATTACTGCTCAGGTAAGTAGGAATCCCGAGTTTACCATAAAAGGGATTTCTTTTGCTCTGGGAGAGGGGCAAATTCTTGCCGTTCTCGGGCAAAGCGGTTCAGGCAAAACTTCTCTTTTGAACGCCCTTGCAGGCTTTCTTCCGGTGCAACACGGAGCCATTATTCTTGATGATAACACGGTCAGTTGTGCATCCTTTTGTCTTCCACCTATTGACCGTGACATGGGAATTATTTTTCAGGATCACAACCTGTTGCCTCATCTGACATTGTTTGAAAATATTACACTGGGCATGGAAAAGCAGGAAATTATCGAACGTAAAAAAGAAATCTCTACTATGCTTGGCGATCTGCAACTTTATCATCTTCAGGAAACACTGCCTCATCAGGTATCCGGAGGCCAGCAGCAAAGAGTGGCTTTGGGGAGAGCCATCCTTCATGAAAAAAAATTACTGCTCTTTGATGAGCCATTCTCCGGCCTTGACCGAGGGAGAATGATTCAGCTTGCAACAACTATCCGGGAGTCGGTACAAAAATACAAGAGAATTGCGATACTTGTGACACATCATATTGAAGAAGCGTTTCTGATAGCTGATATGATCGGGGTTATGAATGAAGGTGTAATGCTCGAAGTTTCCACACCGGAGAGAATGTATCACTCTCCAGAGAAACTTTCAACTGCAGCGTATGTCGGTCCGGTGAATGTACTTAAAGGAGAACGTCAATCAGAACATACACTAAAAACCGTCTTCGGTTCTGTAAAGGTTGTAAATTCCATGCAGAAAGCAGATGGAGAAATACAACTTCTCACCCGTCCCGATGATTATGAAATTACCAAAGGTACCGACTATATCGTGGATCATGTTCAGTTTTCCGGTATGTCGCAGACGGTACGCGTAAAAGGAAAATCGATGATTCTTGAAATTGCACTTGCTCATCATAGAACCCTACGAAGAGGAGATCGTGTTTCTGTATCTTTGAAAAATGAGCATGGCTATGTTGCGTACGGGATAGACGGTGAGAAATTGTGATCCCGTCTGTTTTTGTTGCGGTAGATTGATACAACTTCTGCTAAAATGAGTACAACTATGGATCAGGAACATTCCCCCACAACAATTTACATCAATGCATATCGTTCTTTTTTGCGGGCTGAAGGTGAGATGAATATTGATCAGGTGGTAAGACTATATCAAAACATGAGACCTTCCATTCATAAGTTTGCAGATAAGGAAAAGATAGATGTGGAAGCATTTATGTATTCATATCTTCGACTACCTCCTCATATTTCACAGATTCAGAGCATCGTCATGGCACAGATCGGGGATGTTTTTTTGCGGGAAGGCTACAAAATAGAATTCTGGCAGGAAGTACATGCTCCGGCCAGGCGCCGCAAGATGTACTTTGATGGAGAATCACAGCTTGCCGTTTTTATCAATTCGGTAACGGATCTTGATGATATGGTGGGTCTTTTGACTGCATATGAGATTGAGTGGAACAAAATTCACGCAAGACTGAAGAACGTGAAGAATATCTCTGCAAAAAACAAAAAAGAGATCCAGAATACGCTTGAAATCGATGATGAAAACTGGGAACGATTGGCTCGTATCTGGGACAAAGATATCTATGACAAACTTCAGAACATCAAAGAGCATGAAGTACATTTCGTAGTGAGATTACTGCGAGGAAGTTATGTTGACTACAAAAAAGCTGCGCAACGATGGTTTGAGAATATCATTGAGCACACAAGATATAAAGAACTGAGAAACAAGCCTTTGTATTTTGTTTCTTCAAATACGCACAGTATTGTCAACAACCTGACGGGTTGGGTAAAGGGTCTTGAGAAAGAATTGATAGGATATCTTGAGCAAAGCAAATCAGACAGATTCCTTTCATACTGGAAACAGATTGAACAGGGCGAGCATCCTGGTTCAAAAGAGAATTTTCTCTGGTACATTCTAAAAAAGTATGAGCGGGAACATCCGGAAATTCGCAAGAAGAGAGAAGAATACGAGCGGAATCTCGGGATTGATTTTATTGATGCCAAGCACTATCTTGATATCAATGCACAGGTGTTTTCTTTAAAAGACGTTGGAAAAACGAGCCTGGCAAAAAAGTTGGGAATACAGGAAGGCGCATTTGAGGATTCTGATGCACTGGTTTTAAATATTGATTATCCTCTCGGCTCAGGAGCATATATGGTGCTCTCAACCATACTGCACAATGTGAATGATCTCCGAGGTGTGTATATCCTCGGAAAGGCATCGTTTTTGCATGCTAATCTCGGGGATATCGGTTTGCCGACAAAAGTATATGACACATACAGTGATAACACCTTTATTTTCAATAACTCTTTTACTAAAGAGTACTTCAAAGAATTTAGAGCAGGCAGTGTCCTGACCAATCAAAAGGTCGTCTCTACAAAAGGAACATTTCTTCATCCTGAAGAGGCGATTCAGCAGTATTTCATAGAAGATTACACCATCATCGAAATGGAAGACGGTCCGTACCTGAGTGCATTGTATGAAACGACACACTTCGATCGATATCCGGAGAATGCGACAGTTACTATGCTGAATGCTCCGATTGATATCGGGATCATCCATTATGCATCAGATACACCTTTTACAAAAGCTATTACACTCGGAACAAGAAATCTGGGATATGAGGGAGTGGAAGCAACCTATGCATCATCGCTTGCCATCCTCAAACGGGTCATTGAGGTTGAGATGAAGCGTTAACTATTACTCAAGTTGTTATAATCTAATCATGCAGAAGACTGCCATGCCGTCAAAATTTGCCCTCCCGACTATCTTTGTCATCTTCGGAGTAACAGGTGATCTAGTACGAAAAAAAATTCTTAAAGCTTTGTATCATTTGTATCGTAAAAAAAGACTTCCTGAGAGATTTCGTGTGTACGGCTTTTCAAGAAGGGATTATGATGATGAGCGGCTGCGTGGGTATTTGAAAGGAATAATGGAAAAGGGAGGATATGCTCAACCCGAGCTATATGACACCTTTTTATCCTCATTCTTTTATGTCGGAGGTGACTTTTTCAGTCCAGATGCCTACAACGATCTTGCTCAGATGCTTGGTCTTGTCGACGGTGAATGGAATATCTGTTCAAATAAACTCTTTTATCTCGCCGTTCCCCCCGACGCATACTCTGATATCGTGACTCATCTTTATGGTTCCGGGCTGACAAAGCCCTGCAGTCCCGAGGAAGGCTGGACTCGTGTTATTCTGGAAAAGCCGTTTGGTACTGATCGGAAGACTGCGATAGAACTTGATCGTCAGCTGGGAGAGCTTTTTAAGGAAGAACAGATCTATCGGGTTGATCATTATCTTGCCAAAGAAACCGTTAAAAATATTCTTGTTTTCCGCTTTAGCAATTCATTCCTCACGCCGGCGTGGAACAAAGATTTTATCGAAAAGATTGAAGTGAGACTTCTTGAGAAAGTGTCAGTCAGACGAAGGGGGAATTTTTATGACAAAGTCGGAGCACTTCGTGACGTCGGACAAAATCACATGCTTCAGCTTTTGGGTCTGTTTTTGATGGATCCGCCGAAATCACTTGATCCTGATGAAGTCAAGAAGAAACGAAGTGAAGCGCTGGCTTCACTTCAGATCATGAAAGAGGATGAGGTAGGTAAGCAGACGGTGCGCGGACAGTTTGAAGGATATCGGGATGTGAAAGGAGTAGCCCCTCAATCTAAAACGGAAACGTATTTTAAAATCAAAGCATTCTCAAATAAAAAAGATTTTGAAGGAGTTCCAATCTATCTTGAGAGCGGAAAAGCACAGGGCTGTGACCTGACGGAGGTTGTTGTGACATTTAAAGAATCGCCTTTCTGTCTGTACTCTGTCCCGGGTACTCAGAAGAATACTCTGCACTATCATCTGAGACCTGAGGAAAAAATATCAATGAATTTTCTGGCGAAAAAACCGGGTTTTACCTATGAAGTGAAACAGCATTCTTTAGGATTTAACTATCATGATGCATATACGGATGAGGAATTTGTGGACGATTATGAAGCACTGCTTTACGACATTGTCCGAGGTGATCAGACATTGTTTGTCTCAACGAAGGAAATTATGAGTGAATGGGAGTTTATTGAGCCGATTGTAACGGCGTGGCAGAAAACCCGGAAACCGCGTTTGATAACGTACCCAAAAGGGACAGTTATCGAAAATCACTTGTAGTTAGTAGGCAGTAGGCTGTAAATGACATAGATTTACGGAATACAAGATTGCTACAAGTTATCACCTACCGCCTACATTCGTGTTTTACTATGAAAAAAGAAATCGGGATTGTCGGACTTGGGAAAATGGGTATGGGCATTGCAAGGCAATTGCATGAAAAAGGATGGAGGGTAATTGTCATGAATAGAACGCCGGCAAAGGTCGATGAGGCAGCACAACTCGGCATGATTGCATCGTATAGCTATCAGGAGATGACTGCAAAATTTGAATCCACTCCCCGTATTATCTGGCTTATGCTTCCTGCAGGTGCTCCGATTGAAGAGGCTCTGTTTGGCAATCAGGGACTTTCACAGTATCTTGATAAAGGCGATACCGTTGTGGAAGCCGGGAATTCGTTTTACAAGGAAGATGCTCCTCGTGCTGAAAAACTTGCTGCAAAAGGAGTACAGTATGTTGATGTCGGCGTGTCCGGAGGTCCGTCAGGCGCACGAAACGGAGCATGCTTGATGGTCGGCGGCTCAAGAGAGCAGTTTCAGCAAATGGAGGAACTGTATAAAGATATCTCTATCCGCGATGGGTATGCCCATTTTGCGGGTATCGGTGCCGGACATTTTGTCAAAATGGTACATAACGGTATCGAGTACGGGATGATGCAGGCCATAGGAGAAGGCTTTAATGTGATGAAAAAATCCTCATTTAACCTTGATTTAACTGAGGTTGCACGAATCTATAATACAGGCAGCGTGATAGAGTCCCGGCTTGTAGGTTGGCTTCACAAGGCATACACTGAGTGGGGTGAAGATTTGAAGACAATATCAGGAAGTATCAGTCACAGCGGTGAAGGGAAATGGACTGTTGAGACTGCAACGGAGATGGGAGAGGAAGTACCGGTGATTGCGAAGTCATATCAATTCCGACTGGATTCAGAGAAGAAGCCGAGTTATACCGGACAGGTTGTTTCTGCTCTGCGCGGACAGTTCGGCGGTCATCCCGTGAAGAAATAGCACCAAGAATTAGGTGTCGTAGTATGCAGATTTTTCAGTTTCTCACTGGGTAACCTACGTGCCTTGCAAATTCATCAAAAATTCGCCTTGAGAAACTGCTAAAAAGATGCGTATTACGATACTAATATTTTAGAAATTAAAAACATTCATGCAATACACAGAAATTATTGATATCTCAGTTCCGTTATCTCCCAAAACAACCGTGTACCCGGGAAATCCATCGGTGGAAATTGAAGAGTTGAAAAGTGAGACGAGTGCGTCGACTATCAGTAAACTGACACTGGGTTCTCATACAGGGACCCATGTAGATGCTCCGAAACATGTGTTTGAGGAAGGTGAAGGTGTCGGAGTGTATGATCTTTTCTGTTTTTTCGGGGAAGCCCGGGTGATTGATTGTACTCAGGATGACGTAGAGATCAGCAAAAGTACTTTGGAGCAGTCAGGTATTCAGGCAGGTGAGAGAATATTGCTGAAGACGAAGAATTCAGGACGATTACAGGAGCCGTTTTTCTCAGACTTTATATTCCTTTCTCCTGAAGGCGCTGCCTATCTTGCAGAAATAGGAGTACGGCTGGTTGCGGTTGATTATTTTTCAATTAAACAGAAAGGTTCGACAGATAACCGTCCGCACACAGAACTTCTTTCAAAAAATATTCCGATTATTGAAGGCGTAGATTTACAAGGTATCGAGCCGGGAGAATACTTTTTGTCTGCCCTTCCCTTAAAGTTTGATGAGCTCGACGGGGCTCCGATGCGGGCAGTGTTGATGAGATAAGGGTAGATCTTCTGAGGCGGCTTGATACTGTTTTTTGTGCTCTAATGGGCGTGCTCGTCCGATAATTATCGGACTGCGCACCTCCCAAGTCGCACAAGAAAACAATATCTTTGCCACCTAATCGATAGAAATTTTCTTTTACTCCAAAATCTTCAAGACATTCCACCATGCTTTGATGTAGTCGGGCCGCAGGTTCTGATATTTGAGATAGTATGCGTGCTCCCAGACATCAAGTCCTATGAGCGGTGTATCTCCCTGCATGTATGGGGAATCCTGATTCGCTGTGGAGTAAATCTTGAGTTCGCCTTGTGAGTCAACAAGCCATGCCCAGCCGCTGCCAAATCTATTTGCTGCTGCATTTGAGAACTCCTCTTTGAATGAGTCGACTGAACCGAATGTTGATTTGATACGTTCTGTAAGCTCTTCATCAATCTTTTTCTCCGGTCCCATAATTTCCCAGAAAAGAGAATGATTGAGATGACCTCCTCCGTTATTTCTGAATGCTGTTTTATCAGCTTCAGAAATGGAAAGAGAGTCAAAATCCTTCATCAGATCAATCAGTTCTTTTTCCTGAAGCTCTGAATTTTTTTCTACAACTGCATTGAGTTTTGCTACATATCCGGCATGATGTTTGCCGTGGTGAATTTCCATCGTGCGCGCGTCAATGTGAGGTTCGAGTGCACTAAAATCGTATGGTAAGTCAGGTAGTTGATATGACATAAAGTTAGTAATTAATTGATAACCGACTTAACTACTTTACAGTATACCTGAAGCAATTGGCGTAAGAATTTTGAAAGAAATGGGTAAAAAATAAGATCTGGCCTTTTCAGGGGCTATAATATATATAGTATGCAGAAAATTTTCCTGTACATATTGGCCTTCCTTACCATAGCAGGTTTACTTATTATTCCCATTGATACAGGTAATGCCGAGAGCATAAGGACATCACTTCTTATTGCAACGGTAATCAGTATTCTGGTGACATTGTATAAAGACTATTTTGCCGGAATATCAATTCTGGTGGTGATGATTTTTTTAGTCGGTCAGATTCTTCATCCTACTGAAAAACCGCTTTCATTTCGGCCGGAAACTCTCATGATCATGACGGAATATTTTATACAGGGCGTGATAGTAACTTTCTTTGTATATATTCTGAAGCGAGCTCATACTTACGAGCGACATAACAGGAAAAAATTTCAGACAATTTTGTCCAGCATAGGAGAAGCAGTAATTGCTACGGATCGTGAATGCAGAATTACATATATGAATGCTACGGCGCAGAAACTTACCGGATGGCATTATCGGGAAGCACGTAAAAAACCAATTGAGATGGTCATGACTTTTCAGGATCAAATACTGTCGGATGGTTTTAAAAAAGCTGTAGGTCGTACGGTCAAGGAAGGGAGACGGACACTTTTTGCTCAGGCTGCAGATCTGATTTCAAAAGATACAAGCATAGTGACAATTGACGACTCGATTGCCCCGCTTTGCAATTCTCGAGGAGAAACGATCGGAGCTGTCATTATCTTTGATGATATATCAGAGCATAAGCATCAGGAGGAACGACTTGAGCTGTTATTAAGTTCGGTCAGTCATGAACTGAAAAACTATATTACAAGTATTCAGGGGTATAGTTCCATCCTGGAGAAAAAATTGAAGAAAAATTCCGATACCGCACTTTATGAGTATAGTCAAAAATTGAGCAATAAAATCTCGACGATGACATCTATGATCACAAGCATGTTTGATTTATCAAAATTGAAGATGGGTAAGCTGGATATGAAGCGGGATGAGTTTGATTTACTGGAACTTGTTAAAACAATAAGCCAAGATACAGATCTACAGAATAAAAATAATATCAAAATTTTAGGCAATAAGCATGTGAAGGTATTTGCAGACAAGGTTAGAATCGGTCAAGTCTTGACCAATCTGCTGACAAATGCCGTTAAATACTCTGACCCGGGTACGGAGATATCGGTACAGTTGAGAACGGTTGCTCATGTTGTGATGGTTATCGTTGAGGATAAAGGTAAGGGTATCCCCAAGGAAAAGCTGGAGAAAGTATTCAGACCATTTTACCGTGCTCTTGAAGAAAAAGACCGCAGCACCATTTCCGGGTCGGGATTAGGTCTGTATATTTCACGGGAGATAGTTCGACAGCACGGCGGACGGATGTGGGTGGAAAGTATAGAAAAAAAAGGTTCACGGTTTTATTTCACACTTCCCTTTGAGTCGGCGGAAGAGATCTCTGAATCAGAAGAATCAGAAGCCGGATTACTCGTCCGGATAAGAGAAGTTCTCTCGGTGCACGAATAGAGTATTCTTTACGGAATTGTAACAGAATGCTTACCTGGGTATAATCTCTACGTAGTGTAATTGATGTATGAGAAAGACTACATATCGGGTAGTGGGTTTTTACCAGATGCTGCCTGATCGACACCACAAAAAAATACTTAAAGAAGACTAAGATGATTTTTTTGACTTGTTTCCGAAAAAAGCTCTTCGAAAAACGGAAATAATCCAGGAGATTGTAGAGGTTTTTTTTACTCTTTCCTGAAGATCTACCGATCCCGGTAAGGGAGGATCAATCCAGCAGGATACAATAATCCACTCGCGGCGGTCATTTTTTTTTGCGATGACGGTTATGTCGTAGATGTCCAGTTTTTTACTAAACTCAAAACTGCCGGAAGCTTTTCCTTTTTTTGTCGTTTCAGGAAAACGAAACGCCTTCCAGGCTAGCTCCTGAGGAATTTTTCGTCCTTTCAGTCTTTCGAGTGCGTGATTTGTCCAGATTACCCCACCGTACGTCCGACTATAGTTCATAACTATAGTATAAATTATTGCCATAAAAAAACCCCTCCGAATCAGAGGGGTTTTTTATGTTGTTCTTATCATGCGGTGTTTGTACGGAAAACACGGCCAAGCCAGATTAACGCGATAGCACCAAGGGTTGCGACAAATAAGCTGTAAAGATTGAAGCCGTCAATACCTGTTGCGCCGAAGAGGTTCATCAGGAACCCTCCGACAAATGCACCCACAATGCCCAGGACGATATCCATAAGCATTCCCTGTTGAGAATTACTTCCCATAATGACAGATGCAAGCCATCCGGCGACGAGACCGAGTAAAAGCCAAAGTAATATATTCATATGCTGTGTTTCACCTCCTTTCATTTCATAAAACTACTAATATATCTATCTTCAAAAAATGATATGAGTTAAGTGTATTATTCATTTCACAATGAGACGTCAAAGTGCAGTGAAAGGCCTGTAAGAAGGAATGGGTTGTTCTTACCGTCTTTATACAGAATTCTCATATCCTACATAAAATACGCGGATATACTGCAGGTAGTCCTTGATCTATCCTCTATATTGGATGACAAAGGATGAAAAGAGCCCCGTGGATATCAAAAGATGCAAGCAGATATTGCGGGGCTTTCTTTATGCACACTATAACACTATTACTTTCAGAAAATTACCACTAGTCTCACCATAGGGAGATATTCACAGTAAATTGAAAGGAAGAGTTAATTACATACATAATGGTATAATGAGGTATTCGATCAGACTATAATTATAGGATTTTTACATTAACATAATTCTATAGATGGTTTGTTATTTAAGATTATTATGCAACTGATTTGCAAGAAAATCCTAATGTTGGGACTGATCCTACTGGCTCCTTTTGTAATTGTGCCTTCAATATCCGGAGCAGGGGATATGGTGGCACAAACACCCGGATCGGAACAGGAGGTAATACGTATTGAAGTTAACGGCACCATCTCAAAACAGCTTACATACGACGACGTTATGTACCTGGTTGGTGATTTCACACAGGTAAAATTATCCGGAAGTACTGCTATCTCACGCAATAATCTTGCGATGATTGACTTACGAACGCAGTCTCTTTTACCCTGGAACCCTTTATTTGACGGAGTGATCCACGATATTGAAGCATATAACGAACATGTATTTCTGGCAGGAGAGTTTACGAAAATAAACGGAGAAGAACATCCCTTTTTTGCTGTTGTAAATAAAGACACAAACACGGTTCTGGAACCTCCGATTGAGGTAAACGCCCCGATATATGCTATTGAAAGATATAATAATACTTTATTTGTCGGAGGAGAATTTACCTCATTTGCCGGTAATGAACGGTCATATATTGCCTCTTTCAATCTTGATACTAATACATTAAATAGCTGGTCGCCTTCATTAGACGGGCCGGTTCGTGCAATCGTTATTCAGGATAATATGCTGTATGTTGCTGGTGAGTTTACACAGGTGGGAGATCGACAACAAAGTTATTTGGTCTCCTTTTTCCTTCCTTCAGGTGAGCAAAGCTCATGGTCTCCGGATATTTCGGATCCGATTTCGGAAATGAATTATCGTGACAATACTCTATTAATTACAGTGCAGAATCCTAATACTCAGGATAGTTCCCAAGTTGTTATTCCAATAGAGAATATCGCACGGGAACCGATATTGCCTGCTGTCGAAATAGTTGCGACAATATCTCCAACAGGTATACCAGATGTACAAGGATTGATGGTGGACACAAGTGAACTGGGTTTTCAGATACCGACACTGTCTGATCTGCTGACTTTTGCAATCCGAATATTTTTTGTTATTGCCGGACTGGCAGCGCTGTTTTACATGTTGATCGGGGCTTTTGCGTGGGTAACATCAGGCGGTGATAAGGACGCGGTTACAGCTGCACGTGAAAAGATACAGTCTGCCGTGGTCGGACTTATCATGATGGTTGTTGTTCTTGCGATTGTATGGACACTCGAACAGGTTGTCTTCAAACGCAGAATTTGTCTCGGGGTTTCCTGTCCTCTTACTCTTCCCAGTCTTCTTGAGCCAATAGAGTAAGCTGTTTGGTATAGAATGTAGTATCCTATCTATAGTCTGCATTAACAATTCACAATATACATTTATGGTACTTGGAGGAGTCTTGTTGGCAGTACTTGCCAATCTTATACTGGGAACGATTTATTATTCACCGGCTGTTCTGGGCAAACCATGGATCAGGCTTACCGGTGCCGGTCCTGATAAGATGAAAAAGGATCAGATGATCTTTCTTATAGCAGGAGGGGCTTTGCTAGCTCTCTTTAATGCAGGAATTCTTGCTCTTCTTATGCCGCAGTATGAAGTCAGCTCGTATTATCAAGCACTTCTTTTTGGCGGAATTCTTTGGTTTGGTTTTATGATGCCGACTATTGTGATGAACAACATGTATCAGATGAAACCGATTCAGTTATCCGTGATTGATAGCGGATTTCAGCTGGTATCAATACTTACAATGAGCGTGATTCTGTATCTTTTTCTGTGATCTTGAAAGAATCTTTCAGCAAAAAATCACCGATTCGTGTCCGTTTGATGGAAAGTGCTATCGCTCCTGTGCCTAGGTCATTTCCGATCTGATGCGCAAGCGATCTGACATATGTGCCGGTTGAGCAGGTGATTCGGCACGTAGCAATAAAACTGCGGGCATCCGAATGTTCATGATAGACTTTCTTCCACTCCGATACGATTTGCTCCTGTCTGAAGTCTCCGTGTACTTTACTAATCTTCTCAATACAATTTTCATAGATTTTACTAAAAAGTTCAGTTCTAAAGTTAATCATTTGAAATTTCTTTATTTCAATAAGTTTTGATGGAATGGTAATATCCTCCAGTTTATTATGACGTGCCCAATAAAAAAGAGGCTTGCCGTTTACCCGTGCTGATGAATACGGCGGGTAAGGCTGCATATATGTGCCCTTAATCGCTGACGTATGTTTCTGAAAAGTTCGTTCAATTTTTGACTGTACTCTTTGATATGACTGAACTATTCCTAAAGGATCATAGGTATCCGTCACCATGCCGAACAATATCTCAAATTCATATTCTTTTTCAAGGCGCTCAAACGATTTTCGGTTTTTATTTTCATCATCCGTGAGAATAAGAAGCAAGCCTTCTGCCATAGGATCCAGTCGTCCGGCATACCCTAGAGTACTTTTTTCGTACTTCGGGAAATGACGTCTCAACAGTCTTATCATATCAAACGGTGTCTTTCCGACGGGTTTGTATAGTTTCAATACCTTTTGATACATATGTAAGAAGTAATTTTGTTACTGGCAATTTTTCAATTATTTTTGTTTGAGACTATTATAACAATATAATTACTTTCTGTAAGAATTTTTTGAACAAAGAAATGTGAGCTCCGGATTATAGAAGAATATGTTGGTGCGACGGTCTCCTTACAGTATATTTACACGTTCTTCATGGAACATTGACATCCATAGAAAGGGTTGGTATATTTTTGTCTCACACTTTTAAAAACAATCTGCTTGCATCTTTCATTTACTTTTATACCAAATCTTTGGAACAAAAAAACCACTCGAGTTTAATTATCGTTATGAAGTGGAAAGAGTTTTTGGGAGATGTAAATGAATGACTGATTGTTAATTACTTTTCTCTATGAAAAACAAAATATCTGAAAGCATGAACTATATCGGGCTTGGTATAGCTTGGGCAATATTTATGTTTGCCATCTTTTTCCAGCCGATACAAAAAAATGTCATTTCACCGATAACCTCCTCGTTTTTTCCTCTTCATTCCCTATCGAATGATGAGCTGAAAAATACGAAATATGAGGTGTTCGGATTTCTTCCTTTCTGGAATTTTCACAATGCAGACAACATTGACTTCGATACACTTACGACTCTTGCATATTTTGATGTGAAAATCTCCCCTGACGGTAATCTAATTAAAAATGATCCCGGATATCAGTCATTTATCAGTCAGGAAGCAACAGAAATCTTCAAAAAGGCTCATGACAATGGAACGCGGGTGGTTTTGACACTGACTCTTATGAATAATGCCGGTATTGAAACCTTCTTGGATGATGATGAAGCTCAGGCTCGGGCCATATCTCAGGCTGTGAGTCTTGTTGAAAGACGCGGTATTGATGGGATCAACATTGATATTGAATATGACGGTGATGCGGGAGATTATTACCGGGATCGGTTTACTGTCTTTGCGGACAAGATGACACGGGCAATGCACAAAGAAGTTGCATCCTCAATGGTTACCGTCTCAGTGTATGCATCCGGAGCGAAGTATCCGAAGGTTCAGGATATCGGAGATGTAGCACGTGTCACCGACGGACTATTCATGATGGGCTATGACTTTGCGATCACTTCATCGGACGTTGCTATGCCGACTGCTCCTTTAGGAGGACATAAAGAAGGTGAGTACTGGTATGACATCTCAACTGCGGTTGATGACTTTCTTGCAGTCATGCCTGCAGACAAACTGATACTCGGTACACCCTGGTATGGTCTGAACTTCGAGGTGTATGAGCCGAACTTTAAGGCTGAAACTGTGTACTCATATTGGTACGGCAGAAGCGGTGAAATTGAGACTTATGAAGATGTCAAAAATACCGTAGCGGATATCAGCGGCTGGGATTCCCTGGGAAAAGTCGCATGGAAAGCGTACTACAACGAGGTAAGCGGAACATGGCGCATGATGTTTATTGACGACGTGCGATCAATGGGAGCAAAGTATGACCTTGCAAAAGATAAACAGCTCCTTGGGGTCGGGATCTGGGCACTCGGTTATGAAGGAAACAATCGTGAAACATGGGACCTCATAGAGGCCAAATTCGGCAACAAAATTGCTGACATTAGAATTTTAAAGAAACCAATCCATGAGCTTTTCTAACATCAAACTCTCTTTCAGTATTGACAGAGAAAGTTTTCTCAAACTCAATTACCGTCCGTTTATTGCCGGCATGATCGCGGTAGTAATCATGAAGCTGATCATGCTTGCCGGATTCCAGCCGGTTGTTTTCCAAACGGAGACACATGAGGATATTTCGGTCTTTGATACCATAAAACCGAGACTTGAACAAAAGGTAAATTCATTCAGACTGCATAAAAATGCTTCGCTTATTCCTCAGGCTGTTGCTGCATCAGATTATGAAAATGCAAATGCCTATGCTGTCGTCGATCTTGATACAGGAGAGATTATTACTGAAAAAGACAGTGATATCCCGTACTCAATTGCATCAATTACAAAAGTAATGACTGCGGTAGTAGCTCTAGATCTTGCGTCTCCTGATGATTCTTTCGCTGTTTCTCAAAAAGCGGCTGATATTGAACCGACGAAAATCGGAGTTGTTGCAGGTGAAACAATGACATTGGATGAACTTCTACATGCGTCACTTCTGACTTCTGCCAATGACGCAACGGAAGTTATCAAAGAAGGAATTGATGAAAAGTATGGAGAAGAGGTATTTATTGATGCCATGAATAGTAAAGCTGCATTTATCGGGATGGATCAGACACGATTCGCAAACACGCAGGGGTTTGATGATCAAAATCACTACAGTACCGCACATGATCTGGCTCTTCTTGCTCATTATGCGATGAATAACTATCCTCTTATCAGAGAGATTGTTGCGAAAGACTACGAATTTTTGCCGGAAAACAAACAACATAAACAGTTTGATCTGTATAACTGGAACGGACTTTTGGATGTGTATCCGAAAACGTACGGAATAAAAATCGGAAATACAGGTGATGCCGGTGTAACAACAATGGTTGCTTCTGAGCGGGGAGGAAAAAATATTGCAGTAATATTACTCGGTGCTCCCGGAGTTTTAGAACGCGATTTATGGGCGGCACAGCTTTTGGATGTGGGATATGAACAGACGATCGGACTTGATCCCATCGTTGTGACGGACGAAGAGCTACGGGCAAAGTATTCTACATGGAAGTATTTTAATTGATATCTGCTTGTTTCTACCCCACACGCGTGTCTTATCCATGCGTGTGGGGTTTTTAATGCTTCTCCATTCTTACAGTACTTCCAAAGAATGTTAGAATAAGAATATGGAATATACGAATAAAGATCTACAAAAACATCTCCAGGAAGAGCACAAAATATCTCCTTTCTCCGAATACCTGAAGGAAATTGTGTATGGTGGTGTTGACGGGATTGTCACGACATTTGCCGTAGTTGCAGGTTTTGCAGGGGCAAATGCCGGCATGCAGGTAGGCAGTTTGGGCGCAATGACGGTTCTTCTTTTCGGACTGGCAAATCTGTTTGCAGATGCCTCGTCAATGGCATTGGGGAATTTTCTTTCGATCCGCTCGGAGCAGGACAGGTATTCTCAGGAGGAAGCGAAAGAACGCCATGAGGTAGAGACCAACCCGCGTATGGAAATGACAGAGTCAATCGAAATACTCAAGCAGCAGGGATTCAGTGAAGCAGATGCGGTGCAACTTGTTGAGATATATGCGACAAATAAAGAGTACTGGGTAAATTTTATGATGAAATATGAACTCGAGATGGAAGATTTACGGAACGAAAATCCGCTGCTTACAGGCTTGGCGACATTTGCAGCATTCGCTTTTTTCGGCGCAATTCCTCTTCTGCCGTACATAATAAATCCCAATCACCCCTATGTATTTCTCTTGGCTATTGCAGCCACCGGGATTGCCCTTTTGACTCTTGGAGTTCTCAGACTTAGAGTGACCAAACAAAATGCCACCCGTTCAATAGGTGAAGTAGTCCTGATTGGCAGTGTTTCAGCTGTGATCGCATATTTGGTCGGGACATTTTTCCGTGCGTAGATTAAAGAGTACGTGAAATTTCATACGGCACATCACTTGCAAGTCCGGCTTCAGGGATAATCAGTGTCAGAAAGGTAAGCAGCCCCATCACCGTAATGAGCATCGCAAACAACATATATACATCACTTTTTTGCCGATATTGTTGATTATGTATATTTAAATGTCGATTCATACTTTATTTAGCCGGGGAATTGATCATTCTTCCGAACCAGATCAGTACGATGGCACCCAATGTGGCAACGGAAATGCTGTAAATATTAAAACCGATAAGCCCGGGCTGTCCTATCAGATTAAGTAACAGTCCGCCTACAACCGCTCCGACTGTACCTAAGATAACATCGGTAACCAGGCCTTGTGTTGCATGGGTACCGAGAATAATTGAAGCGAGCCAACCGGCAGTTATTCCCAAGAGTATCCATAGTAAAAGTTCCATATGTATATAAATAAATTATATGTTTGTACCCATATCATATCTTTATAGCATCGGAACGATATAAGAGAGCAATAAGGGAGTTGTAAGAAGGGATTTACACGTCCTTCATGAAGCACAGATGTCTGATTTACAATCAGAATTTACTATTAAGGAATTGTAATTTAATTTTCCTCTATGCTAAATGCCATCGACAACACATCTGTGAAAACCGTTCTTTTTGAAGAGCAAAAAAATGAACAAATTGCTAGGGATGCCCATCCCTTCCGTCCTGAAATCCGGGAGCGGAAAAAGCCAAGACCAAATGGGAGATATGCTTCTCAGCCAGTCGGTGACATTATTCAGTACCGATTTTTATTCTGAGCTTTCTTTACTGGGTTCTTTGATCATATATCCGAAGCCCCGTACCGAATGGATGAGCTTTTGATCAAAGCCCTTATCTATTTTCTTCCGGAGGTAACCGATATACACATCAACAATTCGTGTCTCGATATCAACAGCGGAAAGCCACAGACGGTTTAAGATCATGTCTCGTGTGAGAATTCGACCTTTGTTCTGCATCATGTACTGCAGTAATTTAAGTTCCTGAGGCGTTAGCGAAATTTTTTTGTCTCCGCGTGTTACTTCCAGTGTTTTGGTATCCAGTATCAGATCTCCGATTTTGAGCTGAGAATTATCTCCGCTTTTTCTCCGGAGACGGGCGTGAATTCTCGCAAGAAGAATATCTGCAACAAAAGGCTTGGTAAGGTAATCGTCCGCTCCCAGGTTTAAGCCCTGTATGATATCGTGAGGAGTGTCTTTAGCTGTCAGAATAATGACGCGGAGGTCATCAAATTCTTTTCTGATCTGCTGACAGACGCTTTCTCCGCTCATATCAGGAAGTCCGAGATCCAGAAGTACCAGATCGGGTACGGATTTTTTAATAATTTTTAAACCGGTAATACCGTCTTCTGCGGTTAGTACGTTGAATCCGTTATCAAGAAGGAGCTCTTTGAGATAGGTGCGGATTCCTTCATCATCTTCGATAATCAGTATTGAGTAGATCATTGACATAGGCGTGTTTCTCTTACGAACTGTTAATTAGTTATTTCCATAAATCTTAAGTGATTACTTTATTATGGATATAACTTATAAATTAAAACTTTTTGATGACTATAATCATGCAGTCGTTGTCCCGCATTTCATTCCAGTTACATTCTAACAAAGGAATTGTAAGAAACGGGAAAGACTGTAAGAAATTACCGGCGGAGACACTCAAAATATTACCGCAATTGATAGAAAAATATAACTGACGTCAAAGGGGACGACGTGTAGTAGAAAACCCAAGGAGATGACCTTGGGTTTTTTTATGCGTTTACAATTTCACCTCCATTGGGATGAATAACCTGTCCGGTAATATATGTTGCGTCATCCGATGCCAAGAAAGCAAATGAGGGAGATACTTCTTCGGGTTGACCTGCGCGTTCAAGCGGTACATCAGATCCGAATGATTGAACCTGTTCTGCCGGAAATGTTGAAGGGATAAAAGGAGTCCAGATAGGACCGGGAGCAACGGCATTTACCCGTATTTTTTTCGGTGCAAGGTTGAGTGCAAGTGATCTGGTAAATGACACAATCGCACCTTTCGTTGACGAGTAATCTACCAGATGAGAACTTCCCCTATAGGCAGTGACAGATGTGGTGTTGATGATCGAATCTCCGGCTTTCATGTGGGGTACTGCTGCATGTGTCAAATAGTAGTAGGCGAAGATGTTTGTTTCAAAGGTCTTTCTCCATTGCTCCGGGCTTATATTCATAAAATCAGTCTGTTCTTCCTGATACGCAGCATTATTCACAAGGATATCAATACTTCCCAACTCATCCATAACTTGATTGACAATCTGTTTACTGAACGGCTGTTCTGTCAAATCGCCTTTGATCAATAAACATATTTTGTTTTCTTCCTCAACTTGTTTTTTTGTTTCTTCCGCATCTTTTTGTTCTTCAAGATACACGATTGCTATATCTGCACCTTCCTGTGCAAAACGCAGTGCTACGGCACGTCCTATACCGCTATCACCCCCTGTGATAATCGCGGTTTTTCCTTCCAGACGACGGCAGTCAACTTTTTCTTTTTCAAACTCCGGTGCCGGCTTCATTTTGTATTCTCTGCCGGGCTTTTGTTCTTGGTGTTGTGGAGGGAATTGGTTTTTTTTTGACATATCAAAACATAATGAGCAATAGGAAGAGATTACTTAATAGAAATGAAGACGCCGTAACAGCCGCTTTAAAATAAAGTAAGATTGAATTGGGACAGATAGCTTAGAATCCCTGTGATTTTGCGATTGAGGTCAGAGCCCACAGGATCAGAATAACGGCTGCAATAAATGCCATCTCTCCTGTGTGTCGCACAATCCGAGCTTTTTGCTGTTTTGTTAATGCCATACTTCATAATACCTAGAAAGAAAAACCCTGGGCATTGCGTTCTTCGGCGTGCTGGGCGTGCAGAAACTGCGCCACGTCGTC
>CAYMVU010000003.1:0-50395 GCA_964394215.1 uncultured Gammaproteobacteria bacterium | reverse complement strand
AAAAAAGATTTCAATTTGATATTTCATTTGGAGGATTAAGCTTACTATACACAATATATATATTATTTGTCAAGAGATAGAATTCCTTCTTACAGTGCTATAACAATAGCAATAAAGCCCGGCAACACAATTATCTGTTATACTCAGGGGTATGAAAAAAGGACCATTGATCTTACTGAGTGTTCTTATAATTACTCTCTTTTTTATTTTAGGCATGCAGTTTGGGAAGCGGGTTAAAACTGCAGATGAAGCTTTGAAACTGCTCCTTACTATCGCGCCTTCCCCTTCTCCAATAAATCAAGCACCCATAGCACCTTTCCAGGATTTTGAAAGCTCTACTTGCAGCTTCTCTCTTTTATACCCTGAAAAATTGCATGTAACAAAAACAAGCAGCGTTTCAGGGGAATTCATTGATGAAAATCAACATGCTATTATCAGCTTCAAGTGTAAAGAGAGATTGGCATTACAATCTGAAGCTACTAGTTCAGTAACACTTGATGATGCAAAAGGAGTACAATTTCAAGATTCTGACCTCACAACAATACAAATTGAGCACCCTACTAAGAACTTCTCAGTAGTACTCACATTTCAGACAGTCTATCTTGAGCTTATCGAAAGAACGTTTAAATTTAAGAATTAATATGAATATTGCCTATTTCGGTTCTCCACTCTTATCTAAACTACTACTAGATCAACTTCTTGAACATGAGATTCCGATTAGACTCATAATCACACAACCCGATAAAATAGCCGGAAAGCGTCTAGAAATGACAGAAACCCCTGTAAAGACTACTGCAATTGCTCATGATATCGATTACTTCGATAAACGGCTAAAAGACCATGAAGATGAGCTAATCTCAATTATTCGTGAGAACGAGATTACTTTAGGAATTTTGTTTGCATATGGCGAGATACTATCTCCAAGGCTTCTAAACAGTATGCAATACGGTATATGGAATGTACATCCATCTCTTTTACCCAAATACCGAGGACCGTCGCCCATTGTATTCCCTCTGATACTGGGAGAAACTGAAACCGGTACCACACTTATGCAGATGAATGAAGCTTTAGATGAAGGTGATATTCTAAAACAAACTGCCATATCAATCGGAATACCCGATAATCGCGAAAGGATCGAACGAAAGCTTGTAGACACTGCAGTAAAACAAGTTATTAACGCTCTGTCATTACTAAAAACTGATACACTCCAAAGTAAGCAACAAGACTCCCGATTTGCTACCTATACAAAACTATTGAAGAAGGCAGACGGATTTATTACTCAAAAATTCATTTCTCAAGCGCTAAATAACGAAAACATCACGTTTGAAGAATTACCGGCTGTAATACAGAACTACTATCAAAAGAATAATATTATTCCCCCAGAAATACATCATGCGGGACTCATATTTTATCATTTGTATCAGGGACTTCATCCCTGGCCCGGGATTTGGACTCTAATTAAAATCAACACAGTTGAAAAGAGATTAAAGATTCTTGATGTTCAACTGAATAATAATCGTCCTCAGATCATCTCCGTTCAGTTGGAAGGAAAAAAACCAGTGGATTTTTCGACCTTCAGAAAGGCTTATAGTCAGCATATTAATTTATAATCATAGGCTGCACAATGCCGCATAAATATCTAATATCCTATAGCAACACCTCGATGCTCTATCCTGTATAATATTTCTCTTGCTTGGATTTTCATCTCGGCTCTTTAAAGCTCTAATATTGATAAATCCCCCCTAATAATCAGTTATAAGCAAGTATTCCGAGTAAAACCGGCGTCTTTATTGCATATTTACTCCGAAATGATAAATATATCAACTTGATGATATTCCCCACAGATCGCCTCAACGGATGAAAATTTGGTACGAATAATGTATCACTAAATTTTAGATGGCTTCTAACAGAGCTTTAGCGATAATATCGGTTAATAGCAGAATGGATACAAATTTGCTAACGAGAGACATTTTCTTAACTTTTTCTTACATAAGTCTGCTTTTATCACTTAATATTGAGCCTAAATCGCCAAAAACGCCTCATTTACCTATCTCTTCTCGAAAAATGATCCCCAGTATCACTAAAATTAATATTTGAAACATTAACTGCAGTATGTTCTCTTTATCTCACCGTAATCTTGCCACTTGAAAAAGCCGTTATTTCTCATCTATGTCCGCAGAGAACTCTTAACAGTAACTCACCGGTATTGCCCAACTTATACCAATGAAGGTTGCAGTAGTGACGACGTCGCTTTTTATATATAGAAACCGTAGTCTCAATTATACAATACCCCCCTAGAGTATACAGGACTTAACCACCACACAGTATTTTTTCCCGCATTGCACCATAAATGTTATTCACATTTTATCCACAATCAATTCCAACGTTGTCGATTGGTTGATAAGTCAAAATTCTTTTAAAGGAAACCTTCTAAAGTTCATTGAGCCGACGATTTTTTCCATAGCTGAGTCCTCATCCTTATGATTTGAAGATCAATATATCTATTTCATTTCATTACCTTGTACTCCTTTAACCACATTCATTTGAAATAGATACGCACTGTGTACAAGCAGAAGTATCATTACCTCCGTTCTTTAAAAAAGACTATCCTTTTCCTACACCATATTAATACTTAAAGATATAAATAGACTTATTATGATAGATTTGTAAAATTGTAAATTATTACCCTCAAAGTATATTTGTATGCTAGAATGTGTCTATGAATATTCGCATAAAACGAATTGATTCTTCTCTTCCGTTGCCTGAGTATAAGACAGAAGGCTCCGTAGCATTTGATCTATATGCCCGCCAAACAACTATCGTTACGCCATGGTCCCCAACCATCATTCCGGCAAATATTATTATAGAAGTACCTGACGGTTACTTTTTAATGCTTGCAAGTCGCAGCTCCACTCCTATAAAGAAAAAACTTATGATTGCAAATAGCATTGGCGTCATCGATCAGGATTATCATGGAGATAAGGATGAGATCGGCATACAAGTACTGAACTTCTCCAATGAAGATGTTACTGTTGAAAGAGGAGAACGAATTGCACAGGCATTACTTGTTAAAATAGCAAAAGTCGAATCATTTGAGGAAGTCGAAAGCATCAAAGAGACATCTCGTGGAGGGTTCGGAAGCACCGGATAATTACTCGGTCTAAAAATATCTAAATGTGTCAAAATGTATCGAAATTGATGATTTAATTTTTGTATCATGCAAACATCAGAGCAACAGTATTTAGATCTATTAAAAGATATCCTTGAAAATGGTGTATATAAAGATGATCGAACCGGAACCGGAACATACAGCCTTTTTGGAAAGCAAATCAGATTCGATTTGAGTGAAGGCTTTCCCCTCCTTACAACAAAGAAAGTTTTTTTGAAAGGAATTATTCATGAATTATTATGGTTTTTGAAAGGTGAATCCAATATTAAATATCTTGTAGATAATAATGTACACATTTGGGATGCCTGGCCATATCGTTTTTATAAGGAAACAATCGAAAAAGAAAAAAAACAAGCATTATCACAACAGGAATTTATTGAAAAGATAAAAAATTCAGATAATTTTGCTAAAAAATGGGGAGAACTCGGTCCTGTATATGGAGTGCAGTGGCGCCATTGGAAAACTCCCGCAGGTGGCGAAATTGATCAGATATCCAACCTTATTGAAGAAATTAAGAAGAATCCCAGCTCAAGGCGTCTTATTGTCAGCGCGTGGAATGCGGCAGATATTGAGGAAATGGCAAAAGCAGGTCTCCCACCCTGCCATACGATGTTTCAGTTTTACGCGGTAAATGGGAAATTATCCTGTCAACTATACCAAAGAAGTGCCGATGTTTTCCTAGGTGTACCGTTTAATATTGCATCATATGCATTACTGCTCATGATGGTCGCGCAGGTAACCGGGCTAAAACCCGGAGACTTTGTGCATACATTCGGAGATGTACATATATACAAAAATCATATGGACCAAGTAAAGGAGCAACTCCGCAGAGATATTCGTCCCTTCCCGAACATGAAAATAAATCCGAAAATCTCCTCCATTTTTGACTTTACTTTTGAAGATTTCACTCTCGAAAACTACAATCCTCATCCTGCGATAAAAGCTCCCGTCGCAGTGTAGGCAGCTTAAAACAACACTATCATAATAGTATTAAAAATGTCATAAGGCATATAAGCATATCATTAATTTGATCAATTTTATTCTTCGATATCCACCTTCCGGAAGAACAATAGGTTCACTTACAGTACTAATAAGTGATGCATAAACGCCGTCGTTTTAACAGCAAGTTCTAACAGAATTTCATATCACTACATACTTTTGTAATATCAGAGCATTATCCGACTACATTCATGCGCAGAAGTATGTGCTCAAAGAAGACAATAGACTATCTTGACAACGTGTCATAATATTTGACATTACTTTAATACTCGGTTGAAAACCTATGGATACGTCTCTACACAAGCCAGCACGGGATTCTGATACAATAATTCTATGAAAACTATTGCAGTATACGACCCTACAGCTACAGACCAACAGAGTCGGGTTAGAGGAATTGGCCGTTACTTCCAAACTCTCAAAGAAACTTTTAGTTCAATTTCAACAACTCATCCTGATGGAAATGCAAATCCATCCATTTATGCAGAGCAATCTTCAAATCCTGCCGATAACTTATATTTTAACTACTTAGCTGATCTCAAATCTCTCCGTCCCGAAATGATATTTTTGAATCCTTTCTTCAATCCTGTCCAGAAACCGCTTTTTTCCGGCAAAAAAACACATAAACAAATTGCCGTTATCCATGATCTTATCCCCTTAAAATACAAGAAGAAATATCCAACCGGTCTGAAAGGTTGGTGGTATAACTTTTTAAACAAACGTGCAATCAAACATTATGATCTCATTATCACCGACTCTGAAGTAAGTAAGAAAGATATCATAACTCTCTATAAAGTCCCTGCGGAAAAAATTCGGGTAATATACCCAACAGTAAGCCGCCTGTTTTTGCCTCATTTAGATACTTCTGAAGAATCAATAGCACATCACCATCCTTTTCACAAAGAAAGTAATCAGATCATACCTGAATTCAGCAGACTTCCTCTTGACCAGATAACAAAAAATGAACTATTAAAGAATCTCAAAGATTATGCTATATACGTTGGAGATGCTACTTGGAATAAAAATCTACCGAACTTGGCACGGGCAATCAAGATGACAAATATTACCTGTGTATTTGTAGGAAATGTTTTTAGCGCATCAAACGTAAAGCAGTTGTCTGTCAAACCACACCCGTGGCAAAAGTCACTCACTGAATTTCTCCAGCTTGCACTAAATGATAAGAGATTTATTTTCCCGGGCTTCGTATCTGACCTTGAACTGATGTTGCTCTACTCCAACGCACGAATGAATTTGCTAATGTCTTATGATGAAGGATTCGGCTATTCTTTTGCAGAAGCCGGATATATGAGTACACCCAGCATACTTGCAGACGCACCGATTTTCCGTGAAATTGCCGGTGATGCAGCTGTGTTTGCAAATCCTCAGGATCCGAAAGAGGTCGCACAAAAAATGAGCGAACTATTTTACGACAAGATACGGCATGAAAAACTAAGTATACGGGCCTTTGACCGTGCACAGGAATATAATCCTTCCCGTTTTCAGAAGGATTGGCTCGGATTATTACAAATCATCTGATCATATGGATCTTTTTTACTATATTTTCCTATCCATAGTGTATCTTCTTACCATGCATCTTGCACTATCTACGACTCGTGAATTTCAGTTTTTTCAGGCAATCTCGCTTTTTTCACTGGGAGGGTTTATCGGTTCAGCACTGGATTCATACATCACGGGTTTTGTATTTGCGATGGTCATGCACCTTCTGTTCTGGAATAAAGGATCAGATTAAGTTGGCATATTTTTCTTCTTTGTTATACTAGGGACATGCCCGGCTCAGAAATACTTGGAACACTCATCTCCGGAAACGCCATAAAGACATATGTACAAGCATTCGGTATATTTGTAGGAGCTCTCTTTTTTCTGCAAATTGTAAAAAATGTACTGCTTGTCAAGTTGCAGTCCTTTGCAAAAAACACAAATAACCACTGGGACGATATCGTCTGTAATGCTCTTGAATCCCTGGGATGGCCATTTTATTTCACGATCGCTCTTTTTGTGTCCACACGCATCCTGAATCTTGTTTCATACCTTGAATCGTTTATCCAATCTGCCACACTGATTGTCGTCACTTATTATATCGTCCGGGCAATGCAAACAATTCTTGTATACGGATTAGATCAAATTTTACATAAAGCCAGCGGTGAAAAGCTCGATAATACTATCCTGAATTTTTTTCATAATGCACTTAAAATCGGATTATGGGTAAGCGCGGTTATAATAATTCTGCAGAATCTCGGTTATGAAGTCGGACCTCTCCTCGGAGGACTTGGAATTGCCGGTATTGCGATAGCATTCGCCTTGCAAAATATCCTGTCTGATATCTTTTCATTCTTTTCAATATATTTCGATAAACCTTTTAAGAAAGGTGATTTTATCATCGTTGGACAGGATATGGGAACTGTCGAACATATCGGAATAAAATCTACGCGCGTACGTACATTACAGGGCCAACAGCTTGTCATTTCCAATCAGGAGCTGACATCTACTCGTGTGAACAATTATAAACGTATGGAAGAACGCAGAGCTGTATTCACCTTCGGTATTTTGTATGAGACACCTGTTTCAAAGGTTAAAAAAATTCCTGACATCGTAAAATCCATTATTGAATCAACTGACCAGGTGAGATTCGACCGTGCTCATTTTACTGATTTCGGGAAATCCAGTTTGAACTTCGAAGTAGTCTATTATATTGAAAACCAGGATTACAATCTTTTCCGGGATATACAACAATCAATAAACATCCGCCTAATGGAAGAATTTGAAAAGAAAGATATTGATTTTGCCTATCCCACCCAGCTTGTCTATCTGAAAAAATAATCACAGATCAAAAAGCCTTTTCCCGTTTGCTGTCGTTTTCTGGATGAGAACTTCTTTCGTCACACCTTTAATTGATGCAACTTTTTCAGCTGTGTACCGGATATTTTTCGGTTCATTTGGATATTGTTTTTTTGAAAGAAGAGGTTCAGGTAAGATATACGGACTATCCGTTTCTATTACGAGCATTTCAAGCGGAACCACCTCAACAAAACGCTGTTTCTCAGCATCATAGGTCACATCACCGTCAACTCCTATAAACATTTTATGCTTTTTGGCAAACTCCAGTAATTCATGATCAGGTTCACAACAGTGGAACACTGTCCTCCATTCCAAAGCCTGATCCCATTTTTCTTCCAATAACGGCAACAGATCTTCCTTTGCTTCTCTATTATGTAGAATAAGTGATTTTTGATACTTGACAGCAAGATGCATCTGTAGCTCCAGTAACTTTTTTTGTACGGCGATAAATTCTTGAGAAACGTTGTACTCCTGGTAAACCGTTTCCTCATAAACATGTTTATCCATACCTACCTCTCCGACGGCTACAACACGTGGAGACTGCAGGAGGGCTTCAATTTGTGCCAATTCACTTTCTACAGTAATGTCATCTCTTTTTAGCAAGTTGTATACATGATGTGGATGAATCCCTACTGAGGCATAGATCCAATCATGCTCAAGAGCGATTTCAACAGCCTTTTTCGATGTATTCACGTCCGTTCCCGGTATAACAATTAAAGAAACTCCACTATCGTGAGCGTTTGATATAACTTCGGGTAAATTCTTTTTGTAACGTTTAAAGTTGAGATGGCAATGAGTATCAAACATAGAAGATTGTATAAAGTATATAAAATTTTGTCGAATTATTGTTTATTTGAGTGTCACGGCTGATTCCCCTTTATACTCTATCCCTTATACTATATACTATACATATGACGCTCTTCATAGGTGCTGACCATCGAGGATATCACCTCAAAAATGAACTTATTGAGTATCTTCAGAATAAGAATATCCGTGTGGAGGATTTAGGCAATTACGAGAACAACCCTGAAGATGATTTTCCTGATTATTCTCACAAAGTTGCGGAAGCTGTTTTACAAAATCCCGATGAGTTTCTCGGAATTGTGATCTGCGGTTCGGGGGTAGGAGTAAGCATCTCTGCTAATCGTTACAAAGGCATATACTGCGGTCTTGCTTTTAATAAAGACCAGGTTAAAAGTGCAAGAGAGCACGATCATATAAACGTTCTTGCGTTACCTGCTGATTCTCTCTCTTTCCGGCAGGCACAGGAACTTGTTGATATCTTTATAGAAACTGAGCCGTTGAAGCGGGAAAAATATATTCGCAGACTCCGCAAAATTGATCAATCCGGACGCTAGCTCTCAGATCAATACCTGATATTTTCCCGCATCATTTTTCTCAATAATACCTGATAATTCCATTACCGAGAGGAGTTGAAGAACCTGAAAAACCGGAAGATTCAGAGCCCTCGTCAGATCGTCTGTTGTATAAGAATCCTTAGAAAGAACATCATAGACTCTTTGCTCCAAATCGTTCAGTACGAGCTTTCGATGAGGATTGACAGGCTTCATATGAAACTCTTCAAGGATATCACTTACATCAGTGACAAGTTTTGCCCCCTCTTTTAGAAGCAAATTCGGGGCTTTTGAATAAGCGGAGTTTATGGGTGCCGGTGAAGCAAACACTTCCTTTCCTTGGGCTAACGCATATCGTGCAGTAATAAGTGAGCCGGAATCAATTAACCCTTCCGTAACTAACACTCCTTTCGAGAGGCCAGAAATGAGCCGATTGCGTGCAATAAAATGACCTTTTATCGTACGGAAATCCGGTGGAAATTCGGAAATAATGAGACCGCTTTTTTGGATAATTTCTTTATACAAGTGGCTGTTAACAGACGGATACACAATATTTACGCCGCACCCTAAAAAAGCGACTGTTCGTTTCCCGGCATGAAGTGCTGCCCAATGAGCTTGAGCATCGACTCCCATAGCCATACCGGATACAATAACGGCATCATTATCTGCAAGCTCTTTGCTGAACTTAGTTGTAATCATCTTCCCATACTCGGTCGGATTTCGTGTTCCCACAACTGCAAAAAAAAAATCGTTTTCCCAGTCATACCGGGAGAGATCACCCTTCACATACAGACAAATTGGCGGATCGCTAAGCTCTTTCAGCTGTTGTGGAAACAGTAAATGCTGTCTGTCAAGGACAGTAATCCCCTGCTTTTCAAGACGGATAAGTTCACGTTCAGGGTCAAAAGTCGAACGAAGTTTGAGAAAAGCTGAAGCAAAATGAGATCCCAACACCTGTCTCAATTCTTCACCAGGTGCTTTATACGCATTCTCTACTGATCCGAAGACTTGAAGCAATCCGTCGAATCGCGTCGGACCGATTCCGGGCGCATATGAAAATCCGAGGCTGCACGTCGTTGAACTTTCCATAATAGTGATATGTTATTACATAATTTTTACATTAATTTTGTATAAATTACAATCTCACATGACTGTTATAATTATGATATGACGGAAAAGTCATGGAAAGCCCACTTACAACACTATTCCCGTAATGTGAAAGAGAGCTCTCAGCATTTCTCAGAAACATTACGCCCATATATCCATCGTATGAAAAACAGGCTGACTTCAAGCTTTACCCGCTTTCGAATGTGGATCACACATTTGAGCCTACCTATGTTGATCGGCATTTTCGCGATGGTTATGATCCTTTTTATTGTCTCGGCAGTTGCCACATACATTTATTTCGTTTCGGACCTGGCAACTCCTGAGAGATTGATGAACAGGAATAATACCGGCCTTATTCTGATGGATCGCAAAGAAAAAACGTTTTTTCAGTCTGCAGAAGCACGAGAACTGGAGATTTATCCGATCGAGGATATGCCTGAGTATGTACCGGAAGCATTTATTGCGATTGAGGATGATGAGTTTTACGAACATCCCGGCTTCTCCCTTCGCGGGATTCTCCGCTCGGTGATAGCAAATGTGAAACAAACTTCTTATGCACAGGGAGGTTCTACAATAACGCAGCAACTCGTGAAAAATGCACTTTTAAGTCCGGAAAAATCAATACGCCGGAAATATCAGGAGTTAATTCTGTCGATTGAAGTTGAACGCCGATATAGTAAAGATGAGATACTTGAGATGTACCTGAACTCCATCTATTTTGGTGCAGGAGCCTATGGGATTGAGTCTGCTTCGCAAACGTATTTTGATAAGGAGATACCCGAACTCACCGTTGAAGAAGCGGCGGTTTTGGCGGCTCTGCCTAAAGCACCATCTGCCCTAACTCCTTTCGGCGGTAATCGAGAACGACTTTTTGCGCGTCAGGAGCTCATTCTTGAAAAAATGGGTGTGGATACCTCAGCCTCATCTGACGTTCAGTTTGCAGAACAGGAAGAAGAAGCTCAGAGTGATATCGCTCCACATTTCGCTGTCTGGCTGAGAGAATACCTGTATCAGAAATACGGTGAAGACAATGTGAACCGTCTGGGTTTCCGTGTAGTGACTACTCTTGATCATGATATGCAACTGGCCGGGCAGACACTCGTCAAACAGCATATTGCCAATCTCGGCAGACGTGACGCGAGCAACGCAGGCCTTGTCTCACTGAACCCAAAGACTGGTGAGATCCTTGCCATGGTAGGCAGTGTGGACTGGAATAATGAAGAATTCGGGAAATATAATATCGCGTTTGCAAAACGCCAGCCTGGATCAACATTTAAACCTATCGTGTATGCACAGTCCTTTGTTGAAGGAAAACACCCAAGCGACATCATCAAGGATGAGCCGATCAATATCAACGGCTATCAGCCGAGAAACTCTGACGGACAGTTCCGAGGTGACGTAACAATCCGAAAAGCTCTCGGAAATTCATTAAATATTCCTGCAGTAAAATTGCTTGAGTTTACGGGCGTGAAGGATGCTGTTGATCTTGCTCAT
The DNA here is from genome assembly GCA_964394215.1 of uncultured Gammaproteobacteria bacterium. Taxonomy (GTDB): domain Bacteria; phylum Patescibacteriota; class Microgenomatia; order UBA1406; family GWC2-37-13; genus UBA1450. Next base: position 39,418 of record CAYMVU010000003.1, on the reverse strand, counting down.
GATATGGGCATCATCTCGCTTGATCCTGATGTAGATTACGGTCTTTCACTCGTTCTTGGCGGCGGCGAAGTTGAACTGTTTGAAATTACACGAGCGTATGGAGTTTTTGCCACAAACGGCAGACTCCTTCCTTCTCATCCGATATTATCAATTACTGACAAATTCGGAAATGAAATATATCGTTACCACCCGAACACTATCACGGAAGATGAACAGTTTTCCGTCTCATCAATCTTTAGTTCTTTCCTAAAACCGAACGAACCCTTCGCAGATCGGTTAATTGGAGGCACTAAAACACAAGAAGTGTTAGACAGTGCAGCTGCATACATGATAACATCCATTCTGTCAGATAACGAAGCTCGAAAAGATACCTTTGGTGAACAGAACTGGCTCACCCTTGGACGGCCTGCAGCAGCAAAGACCGGTACTACAAACGATTTTAAAGATGCTTGGACTATCGGTTATACACCGGAACTTGTGACGGGTGTCTGGGTCGGGAACAATGACGGCACCCCGATGAACGGTCTGTATGGCTCACAGGCAGCAGCCCCGATCTGGCATGGTTTTATGCAAAAAGCACTTGCCGGGACCGAAGTCAAACAATTCGAAAGACCGTCCTCACTTATAGAAGTGAAGATCTGTAAAGCAACAAATACATATTGTAGCCTTTGTAGTGACAATGACACCTACAGTGAATACTATTCCAAACGATACGTCCCGGCAGAAAATTGTGAACAAATCACCGCTACGCCAACTCCAACACCAAGCCAGGAACCGACCAAAGAACCAACACAGCAGCCGTCAGCAAGTCCAAGCCCATCTCCTTCGCCCTCAAAAGCGCCGAGTCCTTCTCCCACGCAAATTATCATTCCGATTCTCTCTGATACACCCACTCCCACCATGGGGATAACATCTCCCACACCGACATTCGGGATTCAATTACCGTAAAAAGAAGTTAGATGATTCTGTTTTCGAGATACTGAAGGTGTTTTTCTCTCGAGCGTTGATATTCTCTTTTTTCAAGCCCATGACGGCTTATCATGCGTACGGCATACTCTGCACCGAGGTAATGAGGCATAATCACATATGAAGCACCTTCCGCATACAATGCCAAAGCCTCTTCACGATTATGAGAGATGGCAATAATAATCGTACGTTTATTTACTGCACGGATTTTTTTTACAAGATGAAGATTCGTTTCAAACTCAGGAATGGTTGTTACAACATATTTTAGTCTCCGGAGATTCAGCTCTTCAATAAACTCAGGATCCTTTGCATCACCGTATTTACAGGGAATCTCCATTTCCTCAGCAAGTTTGATAGAGTCAGGATTAAAATCAATAACCATAAATCTCAGCCCTAGCCGATCAAAAGACTTAACGAAATCCTGCCCCACTCTCTGAAATCCGAATAGTAATGAATCAACATCCTCATCACTTGATTTTTCACGTTTGTTCTTTTTCAATTCCAGAAATGAGAGGATTTTTTCTACTTTCGGATAAATCTTATCTGAATACAAGATTAGGTATGTTGACCCCGCGATCGTAACCAATCCGACAATAGTGATAAGAGACAGCACCTCTTTTGACAATGAGCCTATCTGAAAACCAAGCGTTGCCAGAATAAGAGAGAACTCACTGATTTGTGCTACTGTCAATCCTGCCTGAAACCCCGTGCGTTTACTGTATCCAAGCAGATTCATAATAATAACGACAATAATCGGATTTCCGACCAATACAAACAATGACAAAACAGTTGCAGGCAACAGTAAAGAACCAATGCCGTCCAAAACCATCTCGGAACCAAGCAGGATAAAAAATAATAGAATAAAGAAATCCCGGAGCGGCCTCAGTCTAGAAGCCGCTTCAAAAGCATACGGCGTCATAGACATCGTGACACCGGCAACAAGCGCACCGATTTCGACGGAGAATCCTAATACACTAAATAATGTCGCCATTCCGAGGCCCCAGCTTATCGAGAACAAAAAGAGTAATTCCTGTGACGAGGCGATGAATTTGCTGAGTTTGGGCAAAAGAAAATTGCTGATTGCAATGAGCACAGTGATAAGCAGTGCTCCTTTACCTAAGGTCATGAGAGCTTCAACTGCTACATTGCCCCCGTCTCCGGATGTAAAAGATGTTGTAACAAGCAGAATAATTGTTGCTACGATATCCTGAACCAGCAAAAAACCAATGGAAATCTTCCCGTATAACTTATTCAAATCGCCTTTATCTGAGAGAAGTTTAAGAATGATGATCGTACTGCTAAATGTCAGTGCAATCGCGACAAACATTGCAGCCACCGTATCTATTCCGAGCATACGGGCAATCAGAAATCCCACAATTGCCGTAAAGAAAACCTGACCAAGTCCTGTCAGAAGCGAAACCTTTCCCACTTCCTTGATGACACTCGGACTGAGATTCAAACCGACGATAAAAAGAAGAATCGTGATACCGATTTTTGAGAAGAGCTCCAAGACCTCACCGCTGTGCAAAAGATTAAGAGCATACGGCCCAATAATTATTCCTGTCAGAATATACCCTACAATTAGAGGTTGTTTCAACATACGCATCATGATCGAAACAATCATCGCAACGAAGATAATAATACTTATTTCAATAAAAACTTCCATACTATATAGCCTAGCAAATCCAGTTTAAAAATGGGGGAAACTTTCCTACTTCGCATCTGTCTCAGGAGTAACCCGATCTGATGTCCCGTAGATATACGGCATTGGCCGCGGATATGAATTGTTCATCCTGGTCAAGACAAGGAACCCAAAAACAATGAAGAGATATACCATCAACCAAGCGATCGTCATTGCAAACGTACCCACTCCCCACCATAACCCTCTCTTGACACCCATCACGATTGAAGGGACAAAGAGGCACAGCGGATAAATTGCAAGAGATAAAATGAGAACAAAGAGAGAGACAAGCATATTATATTCATATCCAATATAGAAAACACCACTCACAAAACTTGTCATAAAAAATAAAAATACCGTATACCCTGCAGTCAGTATGGAAGATCCAAAACTTGCCCCAAGCATCCATAATATTGTATGTACATTTGTAGGTGAATTAGTCGGAGCTGAAGCAAGGGTTCTTTTTTTGAAATATTTGAAAAGTTTGTAGATACCGAATCCTAATGCAAGAAGTATAAGAACCGTAATAACCGTTACGACAAGGATCGTTGTGGCATGAAGTTGCCACAATGACTTGGCATATGCACCTTCAACCGTAAATGTATCAAGAGGTTGAAGTGAACTGGCACTCTCAATAATACTTCCCTGTCCGATTTGTTGATAATATCGATCAAATGCCTGACTGGCCATCCCTGAAGATCCAAGGGCCGGTGCAGTTTTGAGCTCAGAAATTGCTGTATTATCAACATAATTGACATCCGATGAAGCATCTTTTAATCTCAAATTGCTATCCGTTGAAATGCCAACCTGAAGATTCCTGATAGGAGATTCTGTTTTCAAAGTCTCAAATATATACGAATATGCTCCGGCAAAATTCTTCTGCGTATATTCTTTTGATCGATAATACAAAATGTAGCTTGAAGAAAACTCAGGAGCAACCGCTTCCGGGAGCATGATTGTAATCGTATCGCCTTCAGCTTCTACAACGGCTTTTTTATACTTCGTGTTATTGGAGTAAGAATACCCGTAATAGTCGGGATTATCGTACTGGATACATACGGGCGGGTCATATCGATCTTCAACGACTCCCGGTTTCGGAGTAACATCTGTTGGCCCGTATCGAAGACATCGTCGTTCTTTGATGATCTGATATGCCACAATATCCTCAGCCTGTCCTTTCGGTACACGCAGTGTGACGGCAGAAACAGTTGCTTCTTCAGTATTGGTAAAAATTGCTTTCAGATTTACGACAGCATCACCGTTTCCTCTAAAAATGACTGAGTAATAATGATCTTCTCCAAAAATCCCTGCCGGTTCGGAATCCGGCGGCATCATCATACTTTGAGTTGAGGCCTTGACACTGACTGCAATAAAAAAAATGAGGATAAAGAGTAATGAATGAAGGAATAGTTTTTGTTTCACAGTCTCATTATGGCAGTAGTTGTTTTTTCTGTCAATATCTCTTATTTCCTATTCTATAGAGGCTTATTGGACAAAGCATTCACTCTTTCAGAGTTTCAAGTATCTCAAGTGATTTCTTGCCGCGACGAATACGGATCGGGCTATCTTTATATTCAAGCATGTCACGAACCGTCCATGCATGGAACAATATCCTATACCATTCAAGCTGTATCATTTGGTCCGGAAGATGTCTGAGTAATAGTTTTTTCCACTTTTCAGCAACTTCATCATTATTTCTCTCAAGCCATCCCCAAAAATAGGCAAAATCCCATAACCCATCCCCGATGCGCGCCCATTCAAAATCGATAAGGCGAACAAATTGACATGAACTGGTATGATGAACAATAATATTGTCAGATCCGACATCTCCGTGAATCGGTTCCAAGGCATAGCGTTCTTCACGAACATAGTCTTTCAAACAGGATAATGATTCTTCTATCCGCATATATGTATCCTCTGTAACGATCTTTTCCTGCACTATGTGTAAAGTCATGTTTATATTGAGAAGCATATAATTCTTCCAGGGAATAAACTGTTCATCTAATGGAGGCTGCCAAAAGCCCTTAACATCATCAACCGGGAGATCGTGCACTTGATCAAGAGCTTGGTAAACTTTTTCGAGCAATGCATCGACTTTTTGCGGATGCTCGGTAAAGCATTTTTTTATGACATCTCCTGCAACATAATCCTGGATGAGGACATCGTGACCAAAGAAGACATGACTGGAATCAACCGTCTCAACAACTGGTGACGGAACTTTCTTTTCATTCAGATATTTATAAAGATGAATCTGTCTTTTGAATGCTTCATGATTATCATCACGTACTACTTTCAGAAGCTTTGGGGTAGAAGTGTTGAGTCTGTACACGGAATTTCCTGATGCAGTTTCCATACGTTCCGCTTCCGGCTTACTTTTTACCTGCAGTAGCTCTTTCGCGTAAAACGCAATGCTCTTTTTATTTGGTTTAACTGTTTCAAACTCTGTGGTCTCTTTTGTTGACAACAACCTGTTGTTTTTGAGAGTAAGTTGAGCGATGCAACCGTTATCAAGTTTGACTTCGTGGAGGTATTTTAGATAGTCTTCCTCTGCTTTTTTCGTAATAAGAGTGGCATAATCTCCGTGTTCAAGACAGTATCTGATGGTTGTTATAACAGCCTGATGACTGACTATAATATATGAGCCGTTCTCATCCAAAGTCGGAAGCCATTTCTCCAGTCCTTCAGAGACTCTCTTCATCAACAGCTCCATACTTTCCCCTTTGGGATAGGGTGTCCGAAAATCCTCACGCCTGGCTCTCCATGACGGTGGAATTTTATGAATAACCTCCCACCAGTAATATCCCTCAAATATTCCATGATGAAGCTCAGTAAGCCAATCTATAGACTTTACCGACGTTCCGAGATATGAAGTGAGTATTGAAGCCGTTTCCTGAGCACGGGCTACAGGACTTGCAAATATCTTATTAAGTTCCTCGTTTTTCAGCTCCCAGGCAGTGCGAATGATCTGTATACGACCTTTAGGAGATAACCCATCAGGATCAGTCTGACCTGAAATAAAGCCTTGCTTTGTGTTTCCGATACTTTCACCGTGACGGACTAAATACAATCTCATAGATCACTCATTATAACATCAGTCTTACATTTCCTTGAGCTTGTGATATTATGATAGCATTATGAAAATCAAGGAAATCAAAGCCCTCGAGATACTCGATTCTCGCGGTAAACCAACCATTCGTGCATTTGTAACTTTGGAAGACGGATCTCTTCACTCAGCATCAGTCCCATCGGGGGCATCAACCGGCACATATGAGGCACTTGAGCTTCGAGATGGTGATAATACTAGATTCCTTGGTCAGGGAGTTCAAAAAGCGGTTGAAAATGTGAATACGAAGATAGCAAAATCACTTGTCGGACAAGAGGTAGCTGATCCTCGAAAATCAGACGAAATGATGCTCAAGATGGACGGTACTGGAAATAAGTCAAAGCTCGGAGCCAACGCTATCCTGTCGGTATCACTCGCACTTCACCGTGCTGCTGCATACGCCGCAGACATGCCGCTCTGGAAATTTATCAACACCTATTACTTCATCGGCGATCACACCATCGAGCCGTCTTTCCCCAGACTTATGGTAAATGTCATAAACGGCGGAAAACATGCGGGCTGGAACTTTGACATTCAGGAGTTTATGGTGATGCCAATTTCTAATAAACCGACTGAATCCGTTCGTATTGCGGCAGAGATATTTGCTGAGCTCGGAAATGTTCTTAAAAAAAGAAAGCTTTCTACACTCGTCGGTGACGAAGGAGGGTATTCCCCACAGCTATCATCCAACGAAGAAGTATTCGAGACTATTGAAGAAGCTGCTAAAAACTTAGGGTATACCAGAAATGACGATTATGAATTTGCAGTTGACTGTGCCGCATCAGAGTTTTATGAAAACGGCTCATATATTCTGAAAAAAAATAACCAAACAAAATCCTCAGATGAAATGGTTTCGTATTATCAAGAGATAGGGCAAAAATATAATATTCAGTCATTTGAAGATCCGTTTGCAGAAGATGATTGGGGTGCCTTTACTCAGTTTACAGAAATGGCTGAGAAGTTCCAGTTTCAGGTGGTAGGAGATGACTTGTTTGTGACCAATCCGAAACGTATTCAAAAAGGGATAGAAAAACAAGCTGCAAATGCCGTCCTTATCAAGCTCAATCAAATAGGATCGGTATCAGAAACCATAGACGCAATTCAGATGACTCAAGCTGCAGGCTGGAATGTCGCAGTCTCACACCGCTCAGGTGAAACTGAAGACACATTTATTGCAGATCTTTCCTACGGAGCAGGAGCTGAGTATATTAAAACCGGATCAATGTCCCGCAGTGAAAGGCTGGCAAAATATAACCGACTGGTCGAAATTGAAAGCGGTTTCTAAACAAAAAAGGGGCATATAATTGCGAATGTAGGCTTTATGAAGAGATCCATATAAAGTATCTCTTGCATCCGTAGTACGTCTCCAAGTAAAATAAGAATATGTCACAATCAGCAATTGCTTCCTTCTCTTTTGACCCGGTCAACATTACGGCTTCAGCAGGCGATATAGTTCCTGTTGACGTGATGATCTACAGCGGATCTGATCCCGTGATCTCGACTGATATTTACATTTCTTATGACCCTTCTATCCTAAGTATTGCATCTCCCCAGAACCCTGAACTCAAAAAAGGTGAGTTATTCCAAAGTGTAGACGCAAAGGTTATTCAACCGGGAAGTCTGTATGTCTATGCCATAAACCAGTCACCTGATTTGAAACAGGTGACAAACGGGAAGATCGCAACCGTTTTTTTTAAAGCAGAGAAAAGCGGAACAACAAATCTCAGATTTGATTGTGTTCCTTTTATGTCTAAAACTTCACAGATTATTCGAAATGATGAAGAACTGACCAATATTATCAACTGTACCAGTACGCGGGCACATGCCACATCAGTGGTAGTTCAGGATAAGAAAGAAGTACTCGGAGTATCCGTAAACAATAATGCACAGTCAGGGTGGGGGTATGTTGTGGTATCTCTCATGATGCTTATTCTCACTGCTGTTTTATTTATGAGGTACCGCAAATTGATGAAAAAACTTAAAACGAAATAATTATGCCTGTTGCAACAATACTAAAGAATAAATTATCCCAACGGAAGATCATGCTTATTGCTGCTTCTATCGGGATACCCCTTTTGTTGGCAATTATTATAATGACATTCTTCCTGATCCAGGGAACTGCAACTGAAGCGAATGAGGAAGCTCCGTCAAATGTGAATGCTTCTCCGGTAGACGGTCAAAGTGCACAAGTCACCTTTCAAACAGGTAAAGAAACAATCGCCGTTGTCGAATACGGTTTGTCACCTGATGCCATGACCGAGGTATCTTTTGGCGATCTGGAAGCAACTGATCACGCAATTCGAATCGGCGGACTCCAGCCCAATACCACGTACTACTTCCGTATCCGAAGCGGTGAAAACGTTTATGATGATGGCGGTTCACCGTGGACTTTTACAACTCCCGCCGGAGACGGAACTGAAGTAGACCCAAATGAGCCGTTTCCTTCACTGGAAGTCGGGACCGATTCAGCAACATTGTCCCCGACCCAGACAGCAACATCTTCTCCTTCAATCGTACCGACACCGACAATGACTGCTTCACCTTCCGGATCAGTAACATATTACCCCACTCCTGTTGCAACACCTTCGGGGAATATTACAACCAGCCCAACAACCACCAGCTCAAGTTGTCAGGCGACAACGGACTGTACTTCCATTTTGAAATCACTGGGTACACAGTGTACAACGCAGGATTATGTGAAATGTTTGCTTGGAGCAAATACATCTCCGACTGCAGCACCCTCTACTTCACCGACTGCTACTCCTGTGAGTGCAGCCACAAAAAATGCCTGTTCATTAAGCTATTTGCAGCCAAATAGTTGCTCGTCTTGGATCTGGAATGACGTCCTTACTCAAAGCCAGACGTGCGAAGACACATATACAAAATATTTTGTGCAGTGCAAAAGTACCAGTTGGAGTTCAAGTGATCCTGCTACGTGGTACTGTAACGAAACAATGACTACCAACCAGTTGTCTCTTCCTTGTGCAACGGCACCCTCTCCTGCACCCGGTCAATCAGTATTCTGCCGTGTCCGGGCTGAAACCAACGCCGGCGGTTCCGAAAATGCGACTGACTGGGTATACAGCAGTTCATCATGCCCCAGAATTACAGGAGATGATCCAGAGTGCAATATTGACTACGTACAAGCAAATAACTGTGCGTCATGGATCTGGGATTTTGACTATCAGAAAGATCCCCGATGTAAAGATAAATTCGATCACTACTTCCTTCAATGTACTGATGACGGATTATTTACCAGCAGTTCTTACTGGTACTGTAATACAACTACAACAGATCACTATCTGGATTTCCCCTGTTACAATGGCCCCACACCTGCAGACGGAGCTCCTGTGACATGTCGTGTAAGAGCCGAGGATGGGTATGGAGAAACCAGTCATGTCTCATCGTGGGCTACTGGATCAGGAGTTTGTCCGACTTCTACTCCGACACCAACGTATACGCCAACTCCGTCTAATACACCAACCAACACTCCTACTCCGTAAAGATCTTTATACTCTTTTTCGGATAATGTATACTTAAGGGTATGTCACACTTAATACTTGTTCGCCACGGCATCTCAGAATGGAATAAGTTAGGCCTCTGGACAGGCTGGAAAGATCCAGAACTTTCTCCTGAAGGATATGATGAGGCAAAAAAAGCAGCCGCTTCCATTCAGGATATTCCCCTGGACAAAGCCTACACTGCCGATCTCCAAAGAACAAAAGAGACAACAAAAACAATTCTCGAAGCTCTCGGAAAATCCGAACTGGAAACAGTAATTACTCCTGCAGTTCGCGAGCGCAATTATGGCGATCTTGCCGGAAAAAATAAATGGGTTGTCAAAGAAGAATACGGCGAAGAACAATTCATGAAATGGCGCCGAGGTTGGGATGAACCTATCCCGAACGGAGAATCACTTAAAGATGTCTATGAGCGTCTGCTCCCCTACTACAAAGAGCATATTGAACCTGAACTACAATCAGGTAAAAACATCCTGATTTCAGCAAGCGGGAATAGTTTGAGAGCACTCGTTAAATACCTTGAGAATATTCCTGATTCTGAGATCGCTGAACTCGAAATCGGTACCGGTGAAGTCTATGTATACAAGATGGATGAACAAGGTCATGTTGTAGAAAAAGAAATCCGATCATCCAATCCCAAAAAAGGAAAAGTATAACTATGAAACACACTCATCACACAATAAAAAAGTATGATCGCATAAAGTATATCCTCGGCCTCCTGTTTCTTTTTCTTGTTATTGTTATCGTCCTTTTTTTCCGCAGTAAAACGGTAGTGGCCCCTCAGGATGAAGTCACAAATAGTGATATCACAAAAAAAGCAATCGATAATAACTGGCGATGCCCGGCAAATGCATGGATTACCTGTGAATCGAATAGTGAATCAAAGGAGTGTGATGAAGAGTACCTGAAATGGGCAATATCAGAGTGCGAGGGTTTCCAAGGAGCAGTAAACTAACTAATACCTCCATAGATTTTCTTCAATACTTCTATTCCTTCAAAAAACATGTCTTCATCAAAATTTTCATCAGGCGCATGAAGATTACTGTCAGGTAACACAAATCCGGTAAGTATAACTGGTGTTTTAAATAATCGTTGCATCATTTCAGCAGCAGGTACTGAGCCCCCTTCTCTCATCAAAACCGTTTCATGTCCGAAATGATTACTGAGAATACGCGCGGTTTGCCGAATGTAAGTATCTTCAATAGAAGTATAAAATGGGTCGTCATATGAGAAAGTCTGCAACGCATACTTAACTCCTTCGGGAAGATGCTTTTCAATAAATGCATGAACCTTTTTTTCAATATTCTTAACATTTTGATACTCTACAAGCCGACAGGAAAATTTTAACCGAGCTTTCCGCGGAATAACGGTTTTAGGCCCTTCTCCCGTAAATCCTGACTCTATACCATGAACATCAAGAGAGGGAAATATCTTAGGAGCTAAATAGGCAGGGACATTTTTCATGGATGTGACGACAAAAGTACCTGTTTCTTTTTTAAACTGCGCATCGTCTAGCGATCCCTTCATCAGCATATCCATTTCGGCCGGATTTGGCCGTCGTAGATCATCGTAGAACCCGGGGATATGTACTTCTCCCGTTGATATATCCTTCATTTTTACCAGCAAGTCAGCAAGGACCTGAGCAGGATTTAATACTGCATTGCCGTATACACCTGAATGCAAATCCCGCTTTCCTGTCTGAATCGTAAGTTCAAAGTATGCTAGTCCACGCAGAGCATATATAATTTGCGGGACCGACTTCGCATGCATACCGACATCGGTTATGTAAAAGACATCAATTGAACTCAGATCCTGTTTCTTCATCCTGATGTAGGAAAGAAAGCTCTCACTTCCGCATTCCTCCTCTCCCTCGATGAAAAAAATGATATTTGATCTGAGGCTTTGCGATGCAATAAGTTTGTGAATGGCCGTCAGGTTTTGAATAACATGTCCTTTGTTGTCTGCTACACCTCTTCCGAGAAGTTTGCCTTTCCGTCTGGTAAGCTCAAAGGGCGGGACACTCCACTCTTCAACGGGATCCTCAGGTTGCACATCATAATGTCCGTAGATACCTATTGTTTTCTCTGCTCTGGAAACAGTATATTTTGCAAAAATTGCGGACGGAGATCCTTTCTTTTCTAATATTTCTACTTCAAATCCCATTTTCGTTAGTTTTTTCTCCAAAAACAGAACAGCTTTTTTCATTTCTTTTTCCTTGGAAGCATCAGCAGATACAGACTGTATCCTAAGAAGCTCAGACAATTCATTGAGAATGCTCTGTTTAGTCATACGGTATTATACCTGCTGTACTCTTAATTTCACGGTAGTTATATTCCCTTGTTATAATGAAGTCATATGAAAACAGTTCCGACACTCCTTACAACAACCTCTGAAGAGTTTATTTCTCAAATGAATATCTTCCAGCGATATTATGATCGTATTCAGCTTGATATTGCCGACGGAAATCTGGTACCGAATACAACAACACAAATCGAGGATATTCTGGAAGCTGTCACTGAAAATAAAGTAACAATTTCTCCAAATAGTACCTTTGATTTCCATCTGATGGTTGCAGATTATGAATCAGAGCTGGAAAAAATTGTAAAAATTCAACAACAAAATATACGAATAAATACCGTACTTATCAATGCTTCACGAGAGATAAATATCGGCAAACTTAATAGTACCTATACTTTTTCTATAGGACTCGATGTGTTCCCCGATACAACGATAGAAGGTTTGGCACATGAATACGATCTTGACTGTGTTCCGAATGTTCAAATTATGACCGTGAATCCTGGCTTTCAAGGATCTCCCTTTTTGCCGGAAATGCTACAAAAAATAGAACAGCTTAGAGTACAGGGCTATAGTGGCGAAATTCTTATCGACGGCGGAGTCAATAGTAATACGCTTCAAGTAATATCCTCTCGCTCATATAAACCTGATATTATATGTATCGGAAGTTATCTGACAAAAGCAGGTAGCGATTTAGATTATCGCGTCAGTGAATTGAAGAAATTTGAACAATAAGCTACACTTTCTTACCTATTGTTTACAAAGGAAATCAAGAGGTTGGGTTAATATTAATAAAATATGATTTAGCTTTTCTTAGTAATACTTATAGTACTCTTCTTTCAAGACAGTAAACGTATTTTTTACAATCGCTTCTCTTATCTGCTTGGTCAATTCTGCATAGAACCAAACATTATGTATAGTGGCATACATAGCCGCCCTCGGGTCCCGTGCGAGAAAGAGCTTCCACAACTTAGAGTAGGTGACATTATCATGTTTACAGGCGTAACACGGACAATTTTTATCGGGTAGCTCATCAATCATTTTCATTTTTCTGATACTGACCCTCCCGTGTTTGGTATACAACATTCGGTGCCTTGCCTCCCGTGTGGGGATGACACAATCAAAGAGATCAACTCCTCGATCAACACTTTCAAATATATCTCTGATTTGGCCGATTCCCAAAAAATGACGTGGCTTTTCATCAGGAAGAATAGGAATAATCCAGTCGAGAATTGCATGAACATCTTCCTTAAACTTTCCTAAACTTCCGCCCAATCCAAACCCGGGCACATCCATAGACCCTACTACCCGTGCGGATTCTTCACGAAGGATACGATACTCACCTCCCTGTACAATTCCAAATAAAGCTTGTGTATCCTCATTATCTTTGTGTGCATCAATACATCTTGCCAACCATCGATGCGTTCGTTCCATGGACTGACGCGTATACTCTTCACTATTGAGAGGTGACGTACATTCATCAAAAGCAAACATGATATCTGCTCCCAGCTTATGCTGGATATCCATGGATGATTCTGGCGTAAGTGACACTTCTTTCCCAGCATACTCAAAGGAAACGCCTTCTTCAGTAATCGTGAGAGGACTTTCATCATCATCTGAGTACGTTGTGTCCTGAGCAAAATCACGTGCGAGTTTCCCGATATTATGTTTTTGTCCGAAACCGAGTGAAAATACCTGAAATCCACCGCTGTCGGTCGCAAAAGCCCTATCTCCAAGCCCCATATACCCGTGTACCCCGCCGCATTTTTGAATCTCAGGCACAAGCTTCTTCGTATATGTATGGTAAGTATTCACAATAAAATACTGATTTGGAAGGTCTTTCCATAGCTCCTTAGGAACAGATCGGATATCACCCTCTGTTGCTACAATTGCCAACTCAGGAGTCTGAAGATCTCTGTGCGGGGTATGGAATATTCCGGATCGGGCTTTAGATCTATCCAGTCGAGCCGTTATATCAAAGGTAAACATAATAGGAAATGTATTATAACAATATCTTGCTGTTTATAGAAAGACTTGCTATAGTAAAAGCATACATGCAAAGGCATTATTTATTTCTCACTATTGGATTTCTTCTTATCTTTTCATTCCTTCTGACCCATGCAGAGATGCCAACTACTGTAACTGCCCAATCTGCCTTTACTCCAACGCCTACATCCGTACCTGCGAACCGAACTTGTGGACAAATTTGTAATCCGCAATTTGGAGATTCTGCTTGCGCGAACGGTCTTAATTGTTCATCTTCCAGTATTCTTCTCGACAATCTTATACCTGATCCTGTTCATTCGTTAGGAATTTGTGCCACTGAAGACCTCGTATATCAACGGGCATGTATGGATGATATTTTTGACGGGAACTCAACAATCCCCAGTTGCTGCCAGGTTGTCGGAGATGGACCGTCAATTCCGGCCTATTACACGCGTGTTAGTTTAAATGAAGTCGATGATTTACCCACAGCGTACAATGCACCGACAGTTGCCGCTTACCGTGTAAATACAAATACAAAAGTCACTGACTGCGTCCTTGACCCTGAGATCACATCAAGAAAAGCATACAAATGTAGTGGACTGACCGAAGGGACAGATTACACATATAAAGCTATCGCAACCGGGAAAAATGCGAATACTCCAACTATTACATCTCAGATTAACGGGAAAGCATACACGTCTGTCTTATATGACCTTTGGATTACTTATCAAAACAAAGCCGTTATATCACCAGCATCACCGACTGCCGGCCAATCTATCTCATTGACGGTCTCAGGCAAAAAACTCAGAACGCCCGTCGCTTTATTGACAGTAACAGGAGTCAGTGAAAACCTTGGGTCTTTGAGTCAGGAATATGAACTTGCATCAGGTACAGATACCTTCAATCAAGTCATTGACATTCCGCCCCTTGCTGCAGGGACATATAAAGTCAAAATATCTGTTGCTGAGGGATACCAAGCCACAATCCCCGCTTCGATCCTAACATATGATGCCTTTTCATTTACGGTTGGCGGAGATACGAACGATCCGACAATTACTCCTACCGGACCAGCGGGACAGTGTCCGAAGAAAAGTATCGGAGATGCAAATTGTGATGATTATATTAATAGTAAAGATTACGATATGTGGAAGAGTGAATTCACACGAACTATAAACACAAAAGATGCTGACTTTAATGCTGATCAAGAAGTTACATTACAGGATTTTGAAATTTGGAGACGTAACCAGGAAGTCCGTCAGCGTGATGAGTAATATTTAAATATCATGGATACTCAACATACATCATTTATAACAAAAATGAAAAAAGTAGTATTGCTCGTCGTGGGAATAGCAATCACAGTGGGCATACTTGGATTTTTCTATGATTATAGTGAGCGTTCCCGTGCAGCAATTGAAAACAATGTGGAGTTCTACTTCACACCTTCAATTATCAAGGCGAATCAAGTCGAGCAAGTAACCGTGGATGTACATGCATCGGCAATACAGGCTGTATCAGGAGCTACAGTACTTATTAAATACCCGAAAAATCTTCTCGTCTTTGATAAATCAACTACCCAGTCAGAAATAGTAGACTCATGTAACTCTCTTGAGACGGTAGTGGATGTTAAGGAGATTACCGGTCAAGGAAATTACAATACGATAATGCTCACTCGTGTCTCGAAAAAAGCTGATGCAAACTTACCTAAAAACACATTTTGTATCGCCAGATTGTTCTTTGCTACAAAAAATGTAGGAAATGATAAAATCACCTTCGAAGCAAACACCGTTGACGGCTGGAAATTTGATATTTCCGGACCGGCAGGAAACTACTTTGCCGTACTGGAAGGAACAAAGCCGAAACAGGTGGATGTCACCATAACCGAGGGAGAAGGAACCCCATATACGTATAAAGGGTTTGCGACATCTGATTCATATGCAGGGAATGCAATTAATGGACTTGAAGGTGCGGATAATATTTGTAAAAAACATGCAGCGGATGCAGGATTAGGCGGTGACTGGTTTGCATTCTTGAGTACGGCAATAGCGAATGAAGCATACTCACGAAATGCCTTTGACAGATTTAGCCATTCCGATGTTCCGATTTATACAATAACAGGTGACATTGTTGCAAAGAATGTTGAAGCAATGAAAGCGTGTGATGGGACTTCAGAAAACTGCATCCAATTTCCGATCGGTGTGGATGAAACAGGTAAAAGGCTTTTCACAGTACTGGATGGCCCTCAGGGTGATACAAAAATAACACCGGCTTCAGGGGTGACCGATCTCTATGCCTGGACAGGTACACTGGTACACATGACAACCAATCCTTACACGGGGACGGAAAATAGTTGTGGAAACTGGACTTCCTCACAGGGGAAAGCAATAATGGGGGCACTCTACCATACGGATAAATCATGGGTATCATATGACGGCGCAAGCTGCACTGAAAAGCACCGACTGTATTGTTTCTCTTACAACAATGCTCCGTTTCCTTTACAGACCACTCCCTCACCTGGAGATATTACTACTACACCCGGTGGTAGTGGCTCAGGAAACGGGACAGATAAACCAAGTAAAGTTGATGTTAATTTCCGGGTCAAACTACAGGGAGTTACATCTCAGCCGAAAAATTCATCACCCGTTGCCATCCAATTGAAACTTGTTGAAGGAAATAAAGTAGTAAATACAAAACAGATCGAATTCAGACCCCAGGCAGACGGTGCATATGTCGCCAATACAACATATGAAAACATATACCCTTCAAAAAAATATTCCCTGTTGATAAAAGGTCCGAAACATATCCAGAAACGTGTTTGTGTGAACTCTCCAAGCGAAAATATTAGCGGTACCTACCGATGTAAAGACTCAAATATTACCTTCAAAACCGGCGGGAATACGCTGGACTTTACGAATATCATTTTACTCTCAGGGGACTTACCTCTTCAAAACGGAATCGTTGATGCCGTCGATATTGCGTACGTACGAAATAATGTGGGAAGAAATGATCCTGATATCGTAGCCCGCGCAGATATCAATTTTGACGGAGTCGTGGACTCACAGGATTACACACTTGTCATCAATGCTCTTGCTTTCAAGTACGACGAATAAATTCTACTCTCCTAACGTAGTTGACGTATAAAATCGTTTTGCTCCGGTTTTGTTACAATCAGGAGCTTGGACCGGAAGATATCCTTCTTGAACAAGTTGCTCAACGGTCATTTCACCAAATATTACATCTTGATAAATATCCTTCGGAACATCAATAATGACTTCTCCTGACGTTCCTTTGTAACAATAATCACAGCGCGGAAGATCTTCAGGATACTCTTTCGGCGGTGCTCCCCAGCAACCCAATAAAACTTCAAGTCTGCTCATACAGCATTGCGAAATTTAAAACGTCTCATTATAACACATCACTATAACCTACTTCCTTTGGAGACAGTCTAAACAAGCCTTCATCTCGTCTTCGCTGATCAAGGTAATGAGCTGTAAAGCCGACTGCACGGGACAAGACAAAGAAAGCATTAAAAAACTCGGTATCGGCAAGTTCTGAAAGCTCCCGCTTAGTCAGACCTTCCTTATGCGACAACAAATCAAGCAACACTGCCGCAATTGCACCGTCTACGTTGAGGATAAGATTCCCTTTTTTTGCTGTTGTTACTTTTTCAACACCTGTAGCAAAATCAGTATAGGGTTTGCTTTTCAAGCTCTTTGTGTATCCGAGAATGACTGAGACCCGAGGATCAGGAGCATCAACGCGATATTTTTTATGTCCGATGCCGGAAATGATACCGCGCTTTTTAGCGATTGATTCCACATAATCATACGGCGTAATATCAGCTTCCACGCCTTCAAGCCAATGTTTCGCAGCCTGATTGATGGCACCTCCGAATCGAGGACCTATTGTCAGCAGCCCTGAAACGACAGAGGATACAAGATCCTTCCCTGCACGGGCTGAAATCATGGTATTTACTGCCCCGGACACATACGGGCCATGGTCGACAAGCAGCTTCATCACAAGGTCGATAAATGAAGCTGTTTCCTTGGCTTTGAGTCGTTTTCCCAAAAGCATTGAGCCGACAACATACCCGTAATTATTTTTTGTAGCAAGCGTCAGCAAATCTTCTCCTACAACTTCAACAGATCCGTCTTTATCATGAGATATCCCGTTTATAAAGTATGATGAACTGCGCTTTAACATTTCCTCCACTTTCTTTTCAAGATCGATCCGTTCTTTCTTTTCCACATTAGATAAAGATTGAACCAGTTTGATAAACTCCGTAAACGAACCTGTCGCATGTACTCCTACTGCTTTCAGCGCTGCGGTTTTCGCCTGGGCAGTCTCCTCTCCTCTCTCAGCCATAGCTTTGGCATGACCAAACTGCGGCGGTGTCTCAAACATCTCACTAATTGTCCCGCCGATGTAGGTAATAATTTTCTTCGTTATCTTTTTTTCTTTAATAAGTGTTACCAGGTCATACTCATCGTACCCTCCCAGCTCACCAAAATACACAATAGCATCAGTGTCTTTATCCTTTTCTGCAGCCCTAAAAGCTTCTATTGGCGTCAGGATCGGAAACCGGTCTCCGCCGAATGACAAACTGAACGAAATTCTCTTTCCTGCCCCTGTGACCAAATTAATAAGTTCATTAGTCATCCCACCGGATGATGAAAAGACCGCAACGTTCCCTGGCTCAAATAAATCAGCCTGAACAAGCTGATTGGCCTGGGTCCCGCCGATTGCTCCAAGTTTAAGGTGTCCGGGAATGAGTAATCCCACTGAAGCCGGGCCTACTATAAACTGTTTTTTTCCAACGTGTCTATAAATTTCGAGAGCATTTTTTTCAGGAATATTCTCTGCAAAGAGAGAGCCTCCAACCAAATCAGGAAGCGTGGAGAGGGCATCAAGAGTAGAGGACATTGATCTTCTTCCGGATGTCAGATTCAGAAACAGAGTTGCCTTACTTTTCACAGGTTCAGGAATATCTTCCAGTCTACCGTATACAGGAATCATCTTTTCGTGATTTCCCCAAAACAAACGAAGAAACTTACGACCTGATGCAACAATTGCTTTTAGATCAGGCTCCTTTTTGCCGGATAAATAATCAAAATCTACCATTGACTGCAAGATCCCCGGGTGTGATCCAAGCACAATAATTGAGTGATTTGTTTTCTTGAGTGTTGTTATATCGAGCATACTTATTTGTTTTTAGGTAATGTTTTAACGGCAAGGCGTACAATCTCATGAAGCGGGAGTTCAGGTCCTGCTACGTGACCGTACAGATCGTTTTCCTTCGCCCAGGTTTCAATCATTAACAGTCCTTCTTTCTGATGAGGCCCTCCCCGACGTACAAATAGGTTGACCTTACGCTTTTTCAGCTGAAGTTTGTACTCTTCAAGCGCCTGAAGTACTCCTTTAAATGTAGTTCTGATGTCTGTAAAGTTTGCTACTCCTCCTCCTATAATGAGTATCAGCTTCTTACTTTTGCTTTTCAGCATGGACTGAATAACATAAGTAGTATATAAGTAGGTTTCCTCCTGATTCGGATTGCCGGAATACTCTCCATAGTTTCCTATTTCCCGTCCGTATCCTAGATTATAGAGCTCATCAGCAAGCGTTATACTGGCTCCGCCACCGGAGAGCAGACACCAAATTGATCCGTTTTCATTCAGTAAGGTAAAAGATAAGGCCGCCTGGCTTTTACCGTTAAGCTCTTTTACTTTGTGCTCTTCCTCTGTTTTTACCTGTTCGGCTACGACATCCTCTCCCGTCCATCCGTCCTTAATGAAAAATTCAGCCGTGCTATCTACCTCAACGGCTAAATCTAACACCTGCATACCTTCCTTTGTCATGACCAAGGGATTTATCTCCATGAAAGAAATATAATTTTTCTCGAATAATTCCCGCAGAGATTCAAACTCTCCAGTACTTACTTCAAGCTCCCGCATCAGAGATGAAGGGGGAGTATTCGTTATCACAACAGTCTTTACTTTCTCTTTCATACTCTCAATATCGATTCCTCCCTGTGGCGCATATCGTACTAGTATACCGTCGCGCGTTCGTTCCAATGAAATATACTTTTCCTGTTCAGGTTCATGAGGAAGCATTTCTTCTATGATAAACTGGGTAAATCCTTTCTGAGAAAGAGATTCTAATCTGTTCTGCAGCTGGGATTTCATCACATTCAGATATACAAGACCCTTTTTCATTCGACCTTTAACCCCTTGATCTACCTTCACGACGTATGTTTTCTGAGAAGAGAGACGGGATAGAGGAGAGGAGAAATAATATGATCTATCGTTTTTCCTGACAGAAACTCCTGAGTATTTACGTTCTAATTCAGTGTAGAGAAGTTGTTTAGCTTTATATTCTGTAAGTTTTACCCGTGACATAATATTTGATGAATCAATAATAATACGGCATACATGAGCGGATTACTATTTTAGTCGATAATATAGAGAATATCATTCGCATTTTGGCTTGATAATAAGCTAAAGCCAGGTTTTGTCCAATGGAGAAGTCCTGAGTCTGTTCATCCCCTCTTAATCCACTCTCTCATAATTCCCGCAAAATTGTATCCCTCTCCCCTAGTAAATAAAAAAATAAATTCGACTAAGAAATACAAAATTATTTATATATATAAAAAACCAAAAAAACCGATAATTCCTCATAATTCAGCATCGTGCAAATTTCCCGAAAAAAGACCCAAAACTACATTAAACGACGCATTTTTGGAGGATTTTTAGTGGTTTAACAAAAATCGAATGTGCCGTATATCCCAATATGAAGCGCTTTTATACCTCTCCTCTCTTCTCTACTTTTCCCGGGGGAGAGAGGTTCATTACGGTACCCACATCCCCAAGAGCTTCAGATTTTTGAATAAAGCAGGAATATCCTTGAACTTCAGTGCTCCATCTCCGTCAAAGTCCAGCGGAAACATACGCTCAAATTCGATATCGTTACTTCCCTTCTTAAAAACAATGTACTCCTGTCGCGGTAAATAATGCTTCTTTAGTAAGACTACTCTATACTTATCACCTAATGCAATATTCTCAACTTTCTGAATGTAACCTACTCCATCCGTTACTTTGATGTCTTTTTGTTTAAAAACGATCTGTTCATACTGATCAAATACCTGTAACTCAAATTTATCATCGTTTGCGTTAAGTTTCGGAAATATCGATACATCAATACTGAGGGATGGGAGCGGCACCACTTCATAATCCCAGATTCCGCTTTCTATGACTGGCTGATCATCTCGATTTATGACAAACTTCGTCTGAGATTCGCCAATAGCCGCTTCCGTTGAAAAGTAGACATCAATAAGTCGTGTGTCCCCAGGTTTTATTGTGCCCAGAGAGGAAACAAGATACTGCGTTTTCGGAATGCCATGCAATATGAATGAGTACCCGTTCTCCTCACTCCATATTGCCTGACCGGTATTTTTTACCTCGACACGGAAGTGATATGTTGATTTTTCAACAATTTCACGAGGAAGTTCGAACTCAATACTGCCTTTTTCGTCGATTTCAGGCCTGCCTCGCTGTTTTGTCATACCTTGTACCGTCTCAAACTCTGGATACACACCCACATTATTGAGCCGTACCCAGGAAAATTTTAGGAATGGTTCTCCCTGATAATTCAAAACAAATGGCGTCACGGCAATAACACGATCATCAGGTAGCCAGACATTTTGATATGCGTATCGGAAATTCTCGGCAATTTGATTCCGGGGAAGAATATCTCCATTCCAGCCTGTCTCAGTAATAAAAACAGGTAACTCTTTTACACCCATTCCCTGCAGTAAAGACAGCTCCCAGTTATACCCGCGAATTGATGTTCTCCCCGTTGCAAGAGGTGAACCGATAAATCCCGGGTTCGGATATGAATGTGATGCTAAACCATCAAAATAGGTATTGTAGTCTTCTACACCTATCTCTTTGACTGTTTCCCGCATAAATACCGCAGCATCTTCGTAATTCGGTCGCGAGGACGGCGCCGCTAGATCTACTCCTCCCAGCATCACGAAAAAATCACTATTCGCTGCTTTCAATTTTCTGGCAAACTCCTCCGTCACCTCAGCAAAACTCTGAGGATCCACTTCGCCACCCCACTCAGTTGCATGATTCGGTTCATTGAACAAAATAATGTAACGATTTTTCACGACCCAGTTCAAATTGTTCAAAAAATCTACCCATTCCTCTACATCATCACTATGAGGTCTTTCCCAATTCCCCCCATCCGGCTTCGTTGCAAGTCGAATGATTGGTATAAGGCTCCGTTCTCTGAGTTTATCAAAAATTGGCTGCCATTTATCAATGTTTTTGTCATCCTCATGAATAACCAGCGTCACATATCCCCATGTACCATCCTTAGAGTTTACCAGTTCTTGTGCTCGTTCAATATCCTCGTCAGAAGGCTGCGCAAGGTGAATTCCAAATTTGTTATTCGGATACATCTCTGCCTTCACAGGAGATAAATTGAGGAAGAATATAGCAACAACAATGAAAAAAGCATAAAACGATCGTTTCATATGTATATTATATAAAACCCAGAGGTGATGCTTAGACTTTAGGAAGAACAATGCTTTTTTGATGAGAATACGCTCCGGAAAGCTCCTGGTAGGATTTATTGGGATGTTCATCAGCCTCAAAGAATAGTATTTCTGCTATTCCCTCACCTGCATAGATCTTTGCTGGAAGCGGTGTCGTATTGGAGATTTCGATAATAAGTGATCCTTCCCACTCCGGTTGGAGCGGTGTAACATTGACAATAATACCGCATCTTGCATAAGTTGACTTACCGATACAAAGACCCAAAACATTCCTTGGGATTCTGAGGTATTCCAGACTTCTCGTAAGTGCAAATGAATTGGGAGGAATGAGAACATACCCTTGGCCCTGTACATCAACAAATGACTTTTCATCAAATTTCTTCGGATCAACGACGGCTGAGTGCACATTAGTGAATATTTTAAACTCATCTGCTACCCTCAAATCATATCCGAATGATGAAAGCCCGTAGGACACTTTGCCATTTCGGACAAGCTTTTCCTCAAATGGTTCGATCATCTTTTTCTCCTTCGCCATTTTAGTTATCCAATGATCTGGTTTTATCGACATGGAGATAGTATACAGGAACAATTACTTCCGTGGAAGAGTAGGATAAACACTTACGCAGATGCCGGTCTCACTGCTAAATAAAATGCAACTATCATAAAAAAAGTAATCACAAACGGGTTCATAAACAACACATTCACTTTTGACATAAGGCTATAATATGCCCCGAAAATCAAAAGGGAATAAGAGAGCTATAAAAGAAAAGTAAGACTAATTATCCGAGACTTCTTCGTAGTAATGCAGCTTTCTCAATCAGCTTTTCTACATCTTTACCTTGATTTATCCTTTTATAGACCTCTGAAGTAACTTCTCGATGCTCAATATGTTCATCGGAAAGATGTGGCTCTTCATCCAAAAAAGTCCTTATACCCTGAAGATCCTCAAGAACCATATCGAAACCTATAGTTTTTATTGAGAGTTCTCTGATCACATCTTCATTCACATATTTTAATACGTTCAATAAATCTGAACGTATATTAATATAATGACCACTTAGTACGTCTATGTGCTTCTGCATTTTCTCTCTTCTCAGTTTCATTAAGCCTCTCCCTGTTCCTATTAACTCAGGAGGCACTCCCAATGAATATAGTGATGCTGTAAAAGTTATTGCCCTCGGAAGTTTCACTTCTCCTACTCCTCGAGAATATCCGAAGAGTCCGACATGCTGTACTCGCTCTCTACGTTTTGGAATATGTTTTGATACTTCATTGATAAGAGGCGCTATATTCACTATTGTTTCCTGATAATACTGTGAAAATATTTTCATAATATCTCTGATCATTTTCTCTTCCTCATCTGAAATCTTTCTCACTTTTGTTTTCGGAAAACCATCTTCTATCTTTTGCAGAGCCCTAATTACATCATTTTTCGGAAAGTCATATCGGAAGGCGCTTTGAATTGTCGTGGTTCTCACACCCGCATACTCATTCATAAATGCATCAACCGTCCATGGTGAGATGCCACCTCTGAATGGTAGCGCAGCTGCACCTATCATCGGATATAGTGGAATTTCATGTTTCCCGGAAAAATCATCGTATTTTGAAAGGGCAATTTTTATTGCCAGTACGGTAGGAACAATCCCCGCGTTCAGAGCAGGATCTGATCTTGCTACATAAGGCCTTAAGTATTCCGGTTTAAAATCAAATCCGTGTATATGCATTTGCATATATTCTTCGAGTATTTTGTCAGAATTCGAGATGGTATTAATATCTTCAAACAGCGGTATAAGCTCTATATGTTCGATATCTTCATCTCTTCTTTTCAAAAGTGGGTGTCGTATAGAAGCCATTTCGCGAAATGCAGCCTGTACATCATACATCTCTTTTGCTGACTCTGTCATCGGGAGAATAACCTCAAATAATGGATTGCCGGAAAGCCCTATACTACTTGCAAGGCCGGATGCTGCGATTATCCCCATGAAGGCTCTTCCGAGTCGATACTCCGTCTCAACTTTTGGGTTTGGAAGTCGAAAGGTAATAAACTTATCTTTACCGATTTGTGTCTCTTTGAAGTAGTCGTAGTACTCACCCATTATTCGCTCGACAATGGCCTCGTCGACGAGCTTCCCTTCCCAGTCCCATTTATATTCAGTCGCGCCTAGTTCCTTGAATGAAAGAAACAACTCATACGGTTCTTCCTGCGTGCTGATAAAAGGTCGATAATGCCAGTACGGAGTGTGTGCATGGTCCGGATGCTGTGTGACCATTGTAGCCGGAATTTTGCGTTTCGTAGCCATACGGGATATTATACTACTTGCCGTTGGAATTGTACGGGACATGGAGATACAGTGCAAGTTTATCAATATCTTCAAAGGGTCCTTCTCTCAATAAATCTGACCTTCGATCTCCATACTCAGATTGCCATCTTTCAAGGGTATTGAAAACTTCAGGCAGCTTTCCTAACTGTTGGTAAATGTAGTAAAGATTGATAATTGTCTCAGACATCCCTTTTCTTCGCCGAGAGCCCCTTTTAGGATCGTTAAAATACGATCGCAGAGTATCCATAAGCTTTCTGTTATTTGATGTTGTATCTGATCTCAGATTTTCCAGAAGAGCTTTCATAATCATAAGATTCTGCCTTCTTTCTGTTATGTCAATGAGCGGTACTACCTCCGCTGAGTTTTTCAAGTCTTCTTGGTATGCTATTCCCGGGAAGACAAGTATTCCCTGCTGTTCTTTGCCGACATGCTCCTTCAATACCGATTCCAGTTGGAATTTTTGTTCGCTACTGAGAGTCGCATCTATGAAAAATATAAATGTTGCCCCTCGATTACGAACAATTTGGATTTTGTTTTTATCAATTCCGAATTGTTCTGATAGTAATGCCGCTCCCTCTTGAACACCGGAATAAACATCCCGAAGAAATTGATCTCCTCTATTTTGAGTATTGGCTTCTTTCAGCCCGTTAACCCCAATGGTAAAAGCGGTACAGTGATCCATCTGAGGATTATTCCCACGAAGTATTTCTAAGGCATCATCGGCCGATTTCAGTACTTGATGGTCACTCAATACCGGATCGAGTAAGCTTTCTTTCATCATAACTTTTACCTTTGTTGACAGTGCTGAATAAGCATCTTCATCAATATTGAATATCGTCTGATATAGTTTTTCGTATGGCGGGATGTCATTTTGGTCTTGATCATATGGCTGTACTTCACTCGTTTCTGTTCCTTTTACGTGCACAGGATGCCATTCCACCCCTTGTGTTACATTTTTGTCTCTTGATTTAAAAGCAATCTTTACATCAGTCAGGCTATTATTTATTTCTTCTATTGTTATTTTATCTTTCGCCAGATTATCTCTCTGCATTATCATATATTCGTCACCTCCGACAGAAATAAGCAGCCGTTCAGGCAGCTCATCTGACTTTTGCAGAGTTTCAGTTACATTGAGCATTTCGCTAATCCTTTGCTCCATCCTTCTCAAAAGCCAGTCACCTCCAGGATGTCCGACCACTTCATTTGCTGCCGCAATCTTATCTACGTCAAACACTTGCTCTACTTCATATCCACGGCTCAGCAGAAACGGAACGGTCCACCTTGCAAGTACCGGCTGAGGTGGCACAAATAGAGGCTGTTCAGATCCAGGATCAGAAGGATAATTTTCGGGCATCTTCATGAGCGCTGTTGATCTCTCATCAATCAATCGTGACAGCAACTGCTCTTTTGTAGAAAGATCAAGAGAGCTATCTTCCTCAGATGTTAGAAACAAATTTTCAAGAGCCGGCGACCATTGCTCAGTTATTGATAAATGTTCGGCAGTTTGATCCATATTATTTAATACTTTCAACTACTACATGATACAATAAACTCAAATGAAATCCGTTTCGAAACGCATGAACAATCTTCCAGTTTCCTCTATCAGGAAACTCATTCCGATTGCAGATGAAGCAAAAAAAGAAGGAGTGATGATATATCATCTCAACATGGGACAACCGGATGTAAAAAGTCCTGAAGTGATGATCACGGCACTACAAAACTGGACACAAAATCCGATTGCCTATGCTCCTTCAGGCGGCACCCCAGAATATTTAGAGGCTCTTAAAAAGTACTACCATCAGCTGGGATTTACTTTTGTTGATAACAGTCACATCATCGGGACAATAGCAGGATCTGAAGCAGTAAATATGGCTATGTTTGCCGCTTGTGATCCTGGGGACGAGATTCTGATTTTTGAACCATATTACAGCAGCTACCAAACATCAGCCCAGCTTTGGGATATCACTCTGATCCCTGTGCCCACAAAAATTGAAGACGGTTTTCATCTTCCGGACGAATCTTTCATTGAATCCAGAATTTCAGAAAAAACAAAAGCAATTCTCTACTCATCACCTGCGAATCCGACCGGAACTGTCTATAAAAAAGGCGAAGTTCAGTTGCTTATTAATATAGTAAAGAAACATAACTTATTCTTAATAGCCGATGAGGTCTACCGTGAATACTCTTTTGTCGACCGTCCTCATGTATCCATTCTTGAATATATGCAGAGTATTCCAGAACAGGCAATTCTCATAGACAGTCTTTCCAAACGATACAATCTGTGTGGTGCAAGGCTTGGATCTTTAGTTTCTTTAAATCCTGACATTCTCAAAGGGGCATTGCGGTTTGCGATGAGCAGACTTTCCGGCGGTCTTATCGATCAGTATGTAGGTGCACAACTCACGAAAGTTTCGGATAAATATATCAAAGACATCCAGGATGAATATCGAAAAAGAAGAGACACAATGTATGAGGGACTTTCCTCAATCCCGGGTATCACCGTATCACTTCCGGAAGGCGCATTTTACATCATGGCTGAACTTTCCGTTGAGGATGCTGAAGCATTTTGCATATGGCTTTTGAAGGAATTTCGGGACAATAATGAAACGGTGATGATGGCGCCTGGCTATGGCTTTTACAAAAAGCCGGAAGACGGAAAAAAAATGGTCAGAATAGCCTATGTTCTTGAAATTCCAAGACTCAAGAGATCGTTAGAATTGTTAGGTAAGGCGCTGAAAGAATATTCGGATTAAGGGTAAAGACTCCGATGTATCACCATCAGCAATCCCTTTTTAATTTCGATTTTTGCTTTCTGAGAAAGCATTACATTACTTATCCCTCTTGTACTACCAAACGGTAAAGACGCATTCGTAAGCGGATAATACAACCCATCCGTATTTACTCCGTGACAATCCATTTGAATCGGAATCAAAGACACCTCGTCTCCTTCCTTTCCTGAAATTTCGATACGAGTATCGACAAATCTCACTGCCTGATCTTTTTCGATAATACATATATCCGTCTTTCTGGATATTTCAGCCAGATAAAATACATTAGCCAACATATGATCGATTCTATCACCCAGAAGACCGGTGATAACTATCTTTTTGACTCCTTGGTCGATAGCGTATTGAACAGCCAATTCCGCATCGGTATAATCCTTTTCTTTCGGATATAAGATAAAACGGACATTCTTTTTTTCGAGCAAAGCTTTATCCGATACAGATATGGAATCAAAGTCACCTATCACTACATCCGGAAGTATATCAAGACGACAGGCATATTCCGCCCCTCCGTCAGCACAAATTATCATTGTCTGTTCGGACAAATACTTGTGTAAACATGAGGTATCAGACAGATTACCGTGAAAAAAAATAAGAGCCTGCTTCATGAAGAAATTATAGCATCCTCAATAACCAGAGACAGCCCGTTCAGAGCCGCCTCTATGAAAATTATTCTCCCGCATGAACGATAAAACTCTCACTTGCACCCTTTCGTGTTAGTGTTTCCTGAACAGTCTCTTCATGTTCATGCTCCGCATGAACTGCAACCAGGACTTCTCCTGCCCGAATGCGCTCTTCATACACTTTTGCGGTTTCCTCAGGTATTCCCAGATCGACTAGTGCCCCGACAAGACCACCTGCCAAGGCACCAAGAACACCTCCCGAAATACCCCATGCGGCAAGGAGAGGACCGCCAATGACAAACATCCCAAACCCCGGGACTGCCACCGCGGTAAGTCCGGCAATAATACCCGCCAGAGCACCTGTGACACCGCCTACTGCAACTCCAGCGACCGTACCGTCTGTGAAATCTTCCTTTATTTGATGAGTTTCAGCTTCTTTCTCATCTTCCCGCTTTGCCACCAAAGAAATATTTTCCGCGTAATCCATATTCTTCAGCTCAGCGACTGCTTCACCGGCTGATTTGCTGTCATGAAATAATGCAAAAACAATATGCTTCACTGTATTCACCTCCTTTCTAATAAGAAATATGATAAATGATTGATAAACAAGAAAGCTGACAGTCCAGTGCCGTTTAAACGGATAACACTGTCAGCTTCAGGTAAGATAACTATAGAAAGCAGTAGTGAAGCTTGTGGCAAAGATAGGTAAAAACGAAGTAAGTATTAGAAGGCAGATGTACTTGCCTGATCAATCGTGTACTCTGGAAGATTTATTGGATTGATATCTTCCTCCTGCAATCGGATTTGCTCAAACTCTTTTACATAATCAGGAATCTTTTTTGATTGCTGTGTTCTCTGTAGAAAATTCTCTACGAAAATATTTTCCCCGGCTTTTGCTATTTTTACATCATGCTTCGGTTTTTCAATCTGGGGTTTCTCATTATGAATACGCAATTCCTGTACAAGATCCTCTTTTTGCACTTGCACTCTTTTAAGAGATCTATCTTTTTCAGACAAAAAGATAAACAGTCTCTTCATTTCATTGTCCTGTATGTTTAATGCATATTTTCTACAGTTATCAGCTCCGCACACATCCTCCTGAATAAAGTAAAGATTATTATTCTCAATGGATGATTTCAGATTTCCAATAAATACCGCCGGTTCAAACGGAAGCTGTGTCTCATACTCCTGCATTTTTTCCATAGGCTGTTCCCACCAACGCCCATCAGCATAGTCTTTGAGATATACTTTGTCATCAACCATAATTACGTGCATCTGTTCAGAGACATCGTCTTTATAAAGCATTTCCTGATCGTCTCCGGAAAGTTTCCATTCAGCCTGATATACCTGTATGTTTTGATGTGATTCAGTATAATCTCCCTGAAGTTTTTTCAGGCTTCCTCCTGATACACTCGAAACAAAGCTACATAAATACGGATCAGAATATTTGCAAAAAACGGAATTCGTTTTTGCCACACGAATAGAGATGAAAACCACACCTGCAAATATAAAAGCAATAAAGGCTGATAGAATAAGACGTTTGCTAATCCCGGACATACATTAACTATATATATCCTGTCCCTTCTTGTCAATTTTCAAACTCAAATCCTGTATACTTTTTTTATGACACATATCCTACGACAATACACAAACAATGATGTTGAAGGCATTAAACAATGTCTCATCGAGCTGCAGGAATTTGAAAGGATGATGGATCCTCAAAGGTTAGAAGGAATTAAAGTCGCGCATGAGTATTTGGAGCATTTGCTTGAGCTGTGTGAAGCGGGCTGCGGTAAAATATTCGTGGTTGAAATTGACGGGAATATTGTCGGGATGATCTCTGTTTATATTGAAGAAGATAAAAAACACTTCAGAAAAATAAAGAAATTTGCATACATATCTGATCTCATTGTCATGCAAGAGTATAAAAATCAGGGAATAATCAAAGAGCTTTTGGAAAAAGCTGAAGAATATGCGAAATCAAAAGAGGTCGCGTCAATAAACGCCTCGATTTTGAAAAACCATGACGAAGGCTTGAACGGATATCTTCGAAACGGTTTTAAAGAGTTTGAAATTGTAGTACGAAAACAGTTAAAATAAAAATATGACAGATACTGGACAACAGGAATCTCTCTACCCCAACTCACCAACAGTGATTCATAAAGAACCACTTTTCCCGGTAAAAGAACGGGAACAAAAGACCGAGTTTACCGAGTCTCTGCATACAACCATACAGGATTATTTCAGTATGGTTATCGACCATCTTCCTCCTGCTCATGACCCAGATGGTAAACCTCTCCACTCACCTCGGGATCTTTCTCCAGAAGATATTACTTCTTCATATCATCCCTATGATCCGGATCGACTGGAAAAGGCAGAAACAGGTTTTTTTCAATGGAAAGATAATCAATTCAATCCCCTTCGGGATCTGTGTACTAAACCCGATGACATGTCAACATTATCTCCTGAAGAGGCACGTCTTATTGAGCTTCAGACAGACCTCCGTCATGATTTGGCTAGTGATATCCTCGGTGGATTTGTCGGAGGTCTTACCTCAGATAAAGAGATGTATGAGATATTCGGATATTACGGGAATCCCTACATGGTCGAGTGGCCGCTCCACATTATGGACCGTATTTATAAACAAACAACCGGTACTCCCGACATTAAACCCATTCACGGTCAATATGCTAATCGGTTTGTTGCAGCTGTCTTCAAAACATTATCAGCCTTAGAGAGTGACCGATTTAGCTACGATATTGATTACCAAACACCTTTTGAACTTAAAGGTGATTTTGATTATCTGTTGGGCGTTCTTGCCAATCCTCTCAACAATATAAAACAGATTGCGAAAGAAAAAGGTCTTCAGGATGTCAAAACCAAGATTCAGGTACTGCCTGATCCCGATAAGGATGATCACGTCATCATCCAAATCAGGGACAATATCGGCGGTATGCCTGAAGAGCTTCTTGAAATACCTGAAGGGTCAAATACACATAAAGCACTTCAACGCGGAGAAACGCGAAGAAAAGGCGGAACGGGTGCAGGCCTGGCTATTGTGAATGAAATCGTGAGAGACCATTTCCACGGGAGTATTTCACTTAAAAATGAGCCCTATCCGGACACCGATCAGCAAGGACTCGTGATGAATATATCCCTCCCCGGCAAACTCTCAGAGTAACCGAAATGGTATAATATGTACATGAGCATACGTTTAGAACTCAAACGGCTCTTATATTTTCTGCCTTTGATCATCAGTGTCGTTGCTCCTCTTTTGATCATCACCAAATCAGGCTTTGCCTATCTGGGAATTGCTGTTTCTATTGCCGCGCTTGCCTCGATGATTTATTTTGTTAAATCATATAAATCACGATATATAACAGCTTTGTATATCTCCATTCTTCTCTTAAGCCTTTTTATTGTATTGAGGACAAATCCGATTCTTATTTTTCTGAATATCGCAGCAAGTGTTTTTTTGGGAAGTATTTTAGCTGTCAAATACAAAATATTCACGTTCCTCAACAGTATCCTTCTTCCTATTCAGCTGCTTTTTGAAACGATGAAACAGAAGCCGAATTACGAAGTGACGTCCGGATCAAAAATCAGCTCACGAATTAAACAGCTCATTACTTCCTTTGATCACCTGCTGTCGATCGCAATCACCATTGTCCTTTTACTTATCATCATTCCGATACTTGCATCTGCAAACCCGTTCTTTGACACGCTTATTGAGAATGTTATTTCATCTCTGCGTATAAGCCGCGTACTGGATTATCTTTTGGGAGATAATATTCCTCTTCATATTGCCCGCTTTATCTTTTTACTGATTCTGTTTGCCCTTCTTCCGAGATTGTATTCTCTTGTCAATAATAATGAATCTGTCTCGGAGATATCCTTTCCATTTTCTAAACTTCGATTATTGCTACCGAAAATAACAGTCGCATTTGTCATAGCCGTATTCTTTTTTACTCAAATACAACTGTATACAGCCAGTTCTGAACTGTTACAACAAATGGGATATACCAACTCCCAGCTGACCAGAGAGGTATTCGGTCAGCTTGCCGTCGTATCGGTCATTATATTTTTTCTGGTTTATAACGATGAAGCCCGAAAAAAACGTGATCGTATTCTGAGCTACTTACTGCTTATAGAAGGACTTTTTCTGAGCGGTATGGCATTTAAAAGTGTGTTTGATTACAGCAGTCTTTTCGGGTTTACCCTCAAGCGTCTTTACGGATTCGCAGCTGTGCTTTGGATCACTGCCGTTTATATAAGTTTTGCATACGTCTATTTCAAGAATCTGGAAAAGAGCATGTTTGTCCGCGGTGTAATTCTGTGGACCGCAACACTGCTTATCGGAATTAATATTGCAAATTTTGATTACCTTATAGCACATGTACGACCCGCACACGTCGGAAACGGACCGGACTATCAATATATTGCATTCAACACTTCAACCGATGCACATGCCTATGAAATGATCGTGGACAATCTTTATAAGAAAAACAAGCATACACTTTCTGAATACAACTATCCTCTGACTTTTATTATCTACCGCATCAAATATCTTCAGGAAAAGTATGAAGGCGGGTTTGACATCAGAACATTTAACGTATCTGAATATCAGGAATACTTGAGAATAAAAGATATCAATGTATACGAGATCGAAGATGAACTGCAGAAGCAACTTCTGCTGGAACCTGTTCCGGCAAGACAACGATAAACAGAATCTCATGATTGCGTCTCAACTTTCTGCGTAATGAACAAGCTGGAGCTCCTACTGTCACTCTACACTTTCCCTCACAACACCATTCTGAATGAACGCCGATACCCCAAATTCCTCATTTACTTGTGGTCGTTGCACCTGTTCTGTCGAACACATAACTCCAAGGCTCCGTAGCTGAGACATTCTCTCCTCTCCGAGATCCTGCTTTGCCTTTTCCCCCATGCGATTTACCACATTTTGCATATAGTTAAGAACGTCAGGTGAATACGGATTTTCCAGAAGGTCCGGTGTAATACTGTTTACGGCAAGCATAAGAGATTCCTGCGGAACTGAAAGTCTCCATATCTGTTCTTGGAATTCCGTCCTTATTTGAACTTGCTCTTCATCAGGCTCTTCAACTCCATCTTGTAGTGAGAAATGATGTCGAATAAGCTCTGCAAATAATAAACCGATCTCTCTTGAACCCAACTGTGATGTAGTAGAGCCATTACGCTGTACACCGAATTCTTTATGGCTTAACAATTCAAGTAGAGCATACTGTTCCGCCGGTGTTAACTTTTTAAGCTCATCACGAAATTGTTCAGGCTGCTGTTCAAGAATCATCCTGTATTTTGCAGCATGATTTCGCCAATGTTGAATGTGAGCTTTGTCATAACGGAGTCCCCATCTCCCTTTTCTAAAAAGGGCCTCATCATTGCGGACATGGTGAGCTTTCTCTCGTGAATTTACAAACGGAACAATGGAATGAAGTGCCTCAAGCATTGGTCGTGATAAAAGCGACTTGTAATGTCGGGGTGACAGGACTTGAACCTGCGACCTCCCGGCCCCCAGCCGGACGTTCTAGCCATCTGAACTACACCCCGTGTGGATATATTGTATCATAGAACCGTGCCGTAAATAATGACGTTCTGCTTATGGCGACAACCTTTTTATATTCTCCTTTATTCTCAAAAGACACGTGTTACAATTTCACATATGAACAAACCTTCACTTGTCGCCATCTTCGCTCATCCAGATGACGAAGCATTCGGACCGGCAGGAACTCTTGCAACCTTTAGTAAGACTCATGACGTATACATCATTTGTGCTACCCGCGGTGATGCCGGAGAAAACCATTCGGGACAAGAAGAGATAGATATTGCCGCGATGCGGGAACAGGAAATGAGACGATCTGCCGATACGCTCGGTGCGGAAGAAGTGTTTTTCCTCGACTACAAAGACGGCACTTTATCGAACAATAAATATCATGCAATAGCTCAGGATATTCAAAGCATTATTGATCCAATCAAACCGGAAATTCTTCTCACTTATGAAAACCGCGGAGTTTCAGGTCATCTCGATCATGTTGCTATGTCTTTGATTACTCATTATGTGTTTCATAAAGTTGATTACACAAAGAAGCTCCTTTCATATACGATTCTGAAAGATCAAACAGATCAGCTTCGTGACTATTTCATTTATGTCCCGCACGGATATAATCGTGATGCCATAGATTTGATCGTTGACATCTCATCGGTTTGGGAACAAAAAAGGAAAGCACTGTATGAACATAAATCACAGATGAAAGACATCAGTCGCATGATTGGTACAATGGAAGAAGGACCGAAAGAAGAATACTTTTTGGTGGAAGAAAAATAATCTATACTGGATTGTTATGAAACGGATATATTTGGTTTTTGTTGGTATCGCTTTTATTGTATCTCACCTTGTATTAAGCTCTCTCGCTCCCCACATTCTTCCTCAAGCTTTTTTCCCGTATCTTGACGATCTGCAAAAATCAGGACTGCCTCAATATATCTATTCTTTGGCTAATTTCGACGGAACGATCTATCTCAAAATTGCAAAGTCCGGATATCTACCGCTGACACACGCTTTTTTCCCTCTGTACCCGATCACGATTGCGACATTCAGCTTCATTCTCAAGCCGATCCTGGCCGGAGTGATGATTTCTCTTGTTTCTTTTATGGCCGTATTAATCGTATTCAGCAAGTATCTTGATACTCTCAAAATCGAGAAAAGCAATCAGCTTTGGGTAGTTGCGGCTCTGCTTTCTTTTCCGACTTCTTTTTATCTATTAGGTGTCTATACTGAAAGTCTTTTTTTACTTCTTTTAGTCGGCGCCCTATTTTCAATGCGCAAAAAAGTATACATTCTAACATTTTTACTGAGTATGCTTGCCGCGCTTACCCGTTTTGTCGGAATTTTTCTGGTCATTCCGATTTTCTTCGAAATTCTGTCGATATACAAGTTCTCATCGTTTTCTTTCAAGGAGATATGGGAAAAGCTAAAGAAAAACCACATGCCGATCATTCCATTATTTGGAGCACCGATCGGCTTTCTCATGTACAGCGTATTCCTTTGGAGAACAACCGGAGATCCGATTCGGTTTTTTAATAATTTACCCGATTTCCAGACAGGCCGTCAAACGGATCTGATACTCTTCCCTCAGGTGATGTTTCGATATCTCAAAATCTTTCTGACGGCACAACTCAATTTTCAATACGTTATTGCTATAGTCGAGTTTGTAACATTTACCGGAGTCTTTGTTGTGCTCACATATGAGCTCTGGAAGATATATAAAAAGGAGTATAAAAATCTATCTGTCCGGCTAGGCCTAAATCTATTTTCATTTGCAAATCTTTTATTACCTACCTTTACAGGCACATTTACTTCACTTCCCCGCTATGTACTGACATCACTTTCCCTTTTTATCGTGCTTGGTGAAATCAAGAGCCGCAAAATTCAACTTTCACTATTTTTTTTGTTTTCAATCCTGCATATTATTCTGTTTCTCTTATTTATCCGGGGATATTTCGTCAGCTAGTTCTGAGGCTTTTATGTTACAATATCCACATCTCACGGGCTCGTAGTTCAGTTGGCTAGAACGTCGCGCTGGCAGCGCGAAGGTCAGGGGTTCAAGTCCCCTCGAGTCCACAACGCATCTACCCTTCGACGCCTCTCCAAACAATAAACGTTGTTCAGGGGTTTCCTGCTCGCTACGCTTCCAGGATCCGTTTTCGTTAAATCATTTCCTCCTTGTCTGTCGGAACTGACAACGGCAAACCCGACAAGTCCCCTCGAGTTTACAAACCGTTACTTTACTTTCTAACTTCACGTCTACTATAATAAAATCATGTCACAGCAACAGATGCACGATTATGTCACGGCCCAGCTCCAAAAAGGATTTTCTCCCGATCAGATCAAACAAAACCTTATAGCAAACGGCTGGCCGGCACAGGAAATTGACAGCTATTTTCTTTCTCTTTCATCTCCGAGTTCTGCACCAGCAACGCCGGCGGCGGCTCCGGCAGCTCCGAAGAACTACAAAAAACTGATTATTTCAGGCATCGTGATTTTTGTGCTTGTCGCAGGAGGTGTAGCATTTTTCTTGACACAAAACCGTTCTGCAAAAAACCAAACCGCAGATTCAAAAACTTCAACACAGACGCTCTCTCCTGTACCTGCAGATACGACAACACCCCCTCAAGAAACAGCCGTTCAGCCCGTTGAAGCTACGTTTGAGGAAAATCTCAGCACCTGTACTCCGTACAAAGATACCTTTAAACACCCGTTGACGGGAGAAACAATGGAACGGGAAATAGCGGGCGAAGTTGATGGAAAGTGTCAGTATGTCGAACAAATGCCAAACGGAGGAATGATGCAATGCAACTACACTGAATATGAACGACGGGCTGTCGCACAGTACTATATAGATCTGGCAGCGGCTGAATCTGTCGGGACCAGTGTGAATTCTAACGGATCCGAAACAACAGCTGAATATACAATCGACGGCAAAGTAGTTGAGAATCCTCTCGCGGAAGCAATGGAAAATGGAACCTGCGTAATAAGCGGTTATTAAACGCCTTCTCATTCCCCTCTTCTCTCTCCCTCAATAACCTCAAGGCTTTTTAGAGCCTTAAATAAACAAGATACATTTACACACTTGATTAAATATATATGTAATTGTATAACTATTATTGAGACTGATACTAGTCACCGTCTCGTAATCTCGCCCTGCTATATGCGAGGGAGCCGGGTTTTATGGGAAGAAGCTTTTTTACAGCTATTTTACACATTATTTACCTGTTGTTACTATAAGACAAACTATAGTAATCATATGACACTCACTATGATACAAAAACAGATGCTGTTATTCGGATCTTTGGGATTATTCCTTTTATTTAATTACCTTGCAAGTACCGTCGGAAGACTGACAGGGTAAAAGGCTCATATGTATTATCCTGATTTACTCTTATGGATTAGTCTTATCTGCTCTTTTATCGGAGTTCTCTTATACTCGCGTCACATCAGGAAGCAGAAATAAGAAAAGTTTGGATAACTAGTTATGGGGTTTCAAGACCGACTTTTGGATCGATCTGACGGGCTTTATCTAAATACTCCTGAGCTGCTTCTGTCTGTCCATCATTTTTATATAGAACATAGAGTGCATACAACACGTCCCGCGATTCAGGGTTGATAGTAAGTGTTTGTTTAAGAATTTCAATCTGTGCTTTTCTTTGGTGGGTATCGGCAAAAATGTCGGCTTCTTTTGCAGCTATTGTATTCTTGTTTTCCGGAAACAGTTTTTCAAAAAAGACAGTATCCTTGCCGCGTTTAATGATGGATACGAACGATCCGTCATTGCCTTGTAATAGCTGAAAATACTCATTTGGCATAATCTGTGAATAGAGGATATTGGCAATAAGGAACATAAAAAGGAGTCCATAGGTAATTGCCAGCGTTATATGAGTAAACCAGCTCATGAGTGAATCATTCGAGTACTTTTTTTTCTTCAATTTCTTTTCAGACATACTGATTATTATACCCTGATATCTCACTTGTCACGTATCTTCTTCTGACTTATACTGAAACTATGGCTATAGATTTACATGAATACAAAAAACTCTATTTACAGACTTCTCAGGAATTGCTTAAAAAAATTCAAGACGGAGTATCGGCTCTCAAAGAAAATCCCACCGATATGAATACCTTGTCCGAAGTTCATCGTGCCGCACACTCCCTGAAAAGCCAAAGCCTCGTGATGGGATATACCCAGATTGGACTTGCGGGACGGATTCTTGAAGCACTATTTTTAAACATAAAAGACGGGAAAATTGAACAGAATTCTGAGTTGACAACTCTGGTTGAAAGTGCTTTAACAGCAATAAGTACATCCCTTGCCGGGATCCGAGAAGGACATGGGGAAAAGAATTTATCATCGCATATTTCTGCTATTGAAAATAATACGGAAATATCATTACTTGCTGAATAATATTATTAATTACAAATAAATGATGTATATACTGCTTGCGGACGACGACACATTTTTTCAGAAATTCTATCAGTCACAGCTTACGTCTAAAGGATATGAGGTAGATGTTGCAGTAAACGGGGAGGAAGCTATGACTAAACTGCATGAAAAAAAACCCAACCTTTTGATCCTTGATCTGATCATGCCGCAAAAGGACGGTTTTGAGGTTTTGACTGAAATATCACAAGATCCGTCTTTGAAAAACATACCTGTTTTGATTTTTTCGACCTTGGGACAGGAACAGGATGTCAAGCATGCCATGGAGCTCGGTGCAAAAGGGTATGTGAATAAAAGTTTTTTTGACTTTGATGCTCTGGTCGCCAAAATCGAACAGGTATCAAAAATGTAATATTTATGTTGCTTAAAGAAGAAGAGCTGAAAGAGCTTCTCAAATCAATCAATATCCTCGATGATGCAAAAATAAAACTGGTAGAGCAATATACAAAGGATGCTCATACGGATTTTACGGATGCTCTCTTGCAGATGAATATCATCTCCGACGAGAAACTCGGCATAACCATCGCAAACCATCTCAAAATACCGTTCGTAACCCTTGCCAAAATTTCCATTCCCGAAGACGTTTTCCATATTGTACCTGAGAAAATCGCCCGCAAGAAAAAGGTAATCGCTTTCGCACGTGATCAGGCCGGTATCAAACTGGCCATGGCAGATCCGCGGGACAAAGAAATCATAGACATGGTTTCTCACAAAACTCAGGCAAAAATCATTCCTCATCTTGCAACTGAACGGGATATTCTCAATACCTTTTATATTTTTAAAAAAGATCTACAAAAAGCTTTCGATAAACTCCTCGGAGATGCAAAAGAAAAGAAATCAAGTCATGAAGTATCCGTCTCTAAAATAGTCGACCTTATTCTTGAGACTGCTTTTTATGATAAAGTGTCGGATATTCATATCGAACCCCAGGAGGAAAATGCTCTTGTCAGATATCGTATTGACGGAATCCTGCATGATGTTGTGACATATCCGAAATACCTGCATGAACGTATCATTACCCGTATCAAAGTTTTATCACAACTCCGGACAGACGAGCACATGAGCCCTCAGGACGGAAAAATGAGATTTGAGATTGAAGACAGTTATCTTGATCTGCGCGTATCCATAATCCCGATTGTAAACGGAGAAAAATCAGTTCTTCGTTTGCTTTCGACTCAGAATCGATCAATTACACTAACCGATCTTGGAATGAGCGATGAAGATCTGGAAAAAGTCAGTCGGGCATATACAAAATCATACGGGATGATTCTCGCAACCGGTCCGACCGGTTCAGGAAAGTCGACATCAATTTATGCCATTTTGAAAGTCTTAAATACCCGTTCGAAAAATATCACAACAATTGAAGATCCTGTCGAGTACCGAATCGAAGGAGTAAACCAGATCCAGGTAAACAAAAAAGCCAACCTCACATTTGCAAGCGGACTTCGATCTATCCTAAGACAGGATCCGAATATTATTCTGGTCGGAGAAATCCGTGACTCAGAAACAGCAAACATCGCCGTTAACGCCGCTTTGACAGGACATTTGGTC
>CAYMVU010000002.1:0-55622 GCA_964394215.1 uncultured Gammaproteobacteria bacterium | reverse complement strand
CGAACATCCCGTAACCTAGATTTGCCGTAATTCCGCCGATAATAAAAAGCAAAAATGCTACGATAAACACGGCATGGTGATATTTTTCGTTTTTCTTACTTGAAAAGAAAATAAAACTCA
Source organism: uncultured Gammaproteobacteria bacterium (assembly GCA_964394215.1). Taxonomy (GTDB): domain Bacteria; phylum Patescibacteriota; class Microgenomatia; order UBA1406; family GWC2-37-13; genus UBA1450. Next base: position 55,502 of record CAYMVU010000002.1, on the reverse strand, counting down.
AGGTCAAAAGCGGTCCGATGGCATACAGGATCATTTTTGCAAACAAAGCCCAAGCACCGAAAATCCCCGCTTCCTCAGCCGGGAACATTTTTTTCACGTAAATAATATCGATATTGTTAAGCAAAGTAAGGATGCCCGTTGCTCCGGCGGTATACCACAACTGGCGATCCTTGAAAATATCCCGAATACGCTTCATCTTTTCGGGGACATCTGAAACTTTACCCTGAATATGTTTTTGAAATATCAGGATACCGAGAATAAAAGATATAATCGTTGAAAGGACAATCATCAGAATCACGCTCTGCAGTCCTCCGATACCGGCAATAGCAAGAAGCGCCCCGCCGAGTTTGATCACAGCTGCGAGAATACTGAGGACGGCAAACCAAACAAAAAGGTGCAAGCCTTGAATCGCTCCGTTATAAAATGCACCCAACATGGAAAGTACCAAAAGAAGAGGAAGAGCATATCCTGCTACCGGTGATAAATTCGTCATCCACGGCACAAACGGCGTTACAGCAAGCAATATTACGAACAAAATCCACCACTTTTTCAGTTTGAGCTTCAGCCATTTTTGTAATGCAACGGTGTAGCTTTCAGGATCTTCAGCAGCTCCGATTTTCTGAATAAGAAGCATCCCGATAACACCGATCGGTATATTCAGGATCACAACATAGGAAAAGAGCGCAGCGATTTCCCCATACCCCACAGGGCCGAGTGCCCGCCCTGCCAGAAAATTAAAAAAGTAGTTGATAAGACCTACCAATAAATTTGATACTGTAAAGAGAAATCCTCCCTGGATAAACGCATTTGACCGAAGCTTATTGAAAGTTTGTTTCATAAATTGTGTTAGCATCCATGGCAGGATGTCAGATCAATTTCAAGTTTTCTATTGCGGATTCCCTCCGCCAGCTGACGGATTAGTCGGGAATGACGCAAGAGTACTTGAATCATGAATTCTATAGTAGAATGAGTACATTATAATTCATCTTAAGGGATGACCGAATCGAAAAAGACGTACGTCTCAATCGGCAAATGCCGAATTTGCGGTAATACGAACCTGCAAACAGTACTTAATCTGGGAAATATGTCCGTAACAGGTATTTTCCCGCGAAGCGAAGAAGATGAAGTTCCGGTCGGCCCCCTCACTCTTGTCAAATGTACGGGAGAACGTACATGCGGTCTGGTACAGCTCAAGGATACGTTCGAGCCCGGTATTCTTTATGGTGAGAACTACGGATATAGTTCAGCACTCAATAAGTCGATGGTTCGTCACCTTCAGGACATTGTGCAGTACTGCAAGTCCTTTGTGTCTCTCTCTCGAAAAGATCTTATTATTGATATAGGCAGCAATGACGGGACTCTCCTTTCATTTTTTCCGAAAAGTACCTATACCCTTCTTGGTGTCGATCCTACAGCAAATAAATTTATCGAATCATACCGTGAAGATATCCATGTCCTGTCTGATTTTTTCTCTGCAGAGGCGGTACGTGAGCTTTTTCCGGAAGGAGAAGCCAAGGTCATCAGCAGCATCGCCATGTTTTACGATCTTGATGAACCGATGAAGTTTGCTCAAGATGTCGAGTCACTTCTTGATGACCACGGGATTTGGATACTTGAACAAAGCTATTGCAACACGATGATCAAAAACTCATCGTATGACACGATTTGTCATGAACATCTCGAATACTACAATCTGAAACAAATAAAATGGATTATGGACGAGCTCGGGATGAAAATTATTTCCATCCGTTTTAACGGTGTTAACGGCGGGAGCTTTCAGATTATTGCAGGAAAGAAATCTCATCCGGCTCCGGAAATTACGGATGACATTGATCACATACTACATCAGGAGCAATCGATTGAGGATGACTCCCGGACCTTTGAACGATTTAGAACTGATATCATGAATCATAAGAAAGCAGTAATCAAACTATTGCAAACTACTTTGAAAGGTAAATCAGTGTACGGATACGGAGCATCAACGAAAGGAAATGTCATTCTTCAGTATGTCGGACTGACAGAAAAGGACATCCCCTTCATTATGGAAATCAATCCTGATAAATTCGGGCGTGTCACACCGGGCACACATATTCCGATCATTTCTGACGATGAAGCCCGACGGAAACCGCCGGATTATTTCCTGGTTCTTCCGTGGCATTTCAAAGATACTATCCTAAAAAAAGAAACATTTTATCGCGACCATGGTACTCAGTTTATTTTTCCGTTACCGAACATAGAAATCGTATGAATATCCCGACACCACGGGCAGCACTTCGTCAACTTATCGTTCCGCGGCTGTATCCTCTTTTTGTCAAGAACGGATCTCCTGCATTTACCTTTCGCGGGAAAAAATATTGCTATGTCAGACATCCTCACAACCGAACCTGGGTCAATGAACGAATCGTTGAAGTGCCGCTTGGACTTGATGCTCTAAAACAATATAAGGGCAAACGTATTCTTGAAGTCGGCAATGTCCTCTCAAATTACACAACAAGAAATCATGATGTACTTGATAAATATGAAGTTGCTCCGGGCGTCATTAATGAAGATATCGTGACATTCAAACCGAAGAAGAGATATGATCTGATTCTCTGCATCTCAACTCTTGAGCATGTGGGCTGGGACGAGACACCGCGAGAACCCGACAAAGTCATCGCAGCCGTCAAAAATATGAAAAAATTATTGACTCCGAAAGGATTGTTGCTTATCACAACGCCCTTCGGTTACAATCCTCATCTTGATTCTCTCCTTCTTGAAGGAAAACTGCCGGTTGATTCAACATATTTTTTGGAGCGGAAAAATTTCTGGAATGACTGGCATGAAATTACACGCGATAAGCTTATCAAAACCAATTATTCCTGGTTTATCATGCATGCAAATACCGTTGCGATAAGTTATGTCAATGCATCATGAAAGAAATCTCAATTTGTATCCCCACATTCAAAAGACGTGATTTTCTGGAACAGGCACTTTCTCAGATGATTGAGGAAATCACAAAACACAAGCTTCAGGAGATATTTGAGATTATTGTGTTTAACGATAACGGACATGATGAGACCGATATCTATATGCGTTCAATCGTTCGAAAATATCCGTTTATTGTATATGTCATGCAGAAAAAGAGATTGGGCCTTCGAAAAGCAATTGAGTATGTGCCCGAGTTGGCAGTCGGAAGATATATCTGGTTTTTTTCTGACGATGATGTCCCTGCAAAAGGCAGTTTGCTTGACGTTTTAAAATTGTTACAAAGAAAGAAACCGGGTATAGTCTTCGGGAATGTTGATGATTTTGACGGAAAAAAAATTACGAGCCCGAATATGCTGCGGATGAATGATGATGTGAAACTTTCAACCAGAAAGGAATTCTTCCGTTTCTTGAGTACCAAGTTCGGAAGAATAACCTACTTCACGTCATATATTTCGAATTTTATTATCCGGCGGGAATTATATGAACAGTATTCGGATATCAATAGAAAGTATGATTCCGAACTCAATATGACCCCTCTTATTGCTCCGTTTTTGTATTCGAAAATGGAGTGTCCGATTATCATTACCAAAAAGCCTATCGTGCTTCGTCGGATCGGTAACGAAAGCTGGGTCGATCCCGATCCGATTGCACACACGGTGCGTGCATACAAAATAAGCGGTTTTCATTTCGGAAATATTCAACGATTGAATGTTTGGGATATTCCGCCTGTTCTTCACTTATATTTTATTGCACATGCTTTGGAGCGGACCGTTATTTCATTCTTCGTTCAGATACCTTTTGGTTTGCAAGTGATTCAACTATATTGGCAGTTAGAAAAAAAGATTTACAGTATTGTATTCCCGACACGAGAAGATACTGAAAAGAGTTCCTCATAGTGTTATTGTTTCAACTTTTCCGGTTTGAGAGCAATAATTATTGCTCTTATTGTTGTCCCGGCATGAAGCGGATCCAAAACGATCAACGTGATGTATGACAGGAGTGCGAGCGTCATTCGTGCCGTTAGCTCGAATCCTGAGAAGTTCTTCAAAACTGTTCTTAAACGATTTTTCCTGATATCAAAAAGATGTTCTGATTTCGAAACATGTTTTTTGTATGTTGTTGAACCTTTATGATATACCATACTGCTGTAACAGACTTTACATTCACCGCCGTTTTTCTTTACTCTCAGACTTAAGTCAACGTCCTCATAATATCCGCGATACCATTCATCAAAACCGCCAAGTTCCAGAAAGAATGTTCTGTTGATCATGCATGCCGTTCCGACAGTGTAGTCTATCGTTTTGCTCGTTACTCGCATCATCGGCTTGTTTCTGCCGATCCCATAGCCGCTTCCCCACCATGTATATATTCCTCCCCGATTGTCGACCGTTTTTCTTTTGTCCGCAAAAAGTATTTGTGGCTGAATAAATATTTTCTTATTTCCGTCAGCACAACGGGTCAGTTCAGAAATCCAATCCGGATCAACTTCGGTATCATTGTTCAAAAAAATAACATACTCCCCTTTTGCATGCTTTGCGCCGAGATTAAAACCGCCCGTATAGAACACATTTTTCTTGGAGTGAATATATGATATTTGTTTGTTTATACAATATTTTTTCAGTTTTTCGGATGAGTCATTGGTTGAGCCGTTATCGACTACCAGTATGTCGAAGTGATCATATCTTGTTTTACTGACAGACCGGATGCATTTTTTTGTCAATATAAATTCGTTGTAATGCAAAATGATGACGGTTACCTTTGTTGTTTTTTTATACATGGATAAACCACCTCAAACCTTTCTGTAACAATATCCCCAAATTTAGATCTCCGTAAAGTTGTACTGTTTTCGTTCTTGCTATTCCCTGCCTTTTTTCGAGAGTTCGATAGCTATTTACAATATTCCATCCGAGCCCATGATACACCGCAGCTGCTGATTTCATATCTCCTTGAAGTGCCAGTTTTACCGAAATCATAAACCAGCACAGTATGTGCAGCGGCACCATGTAAAGTGCTGTCTGTATCGGAGCATCTTTCAGGATATAATTCAGATTGTTTTTTGCACCCTCATAATAAATCCGACGTTTTGTTTTATCAGTCATACTGCTTTTTTGGTGATGATATACGATTGATCCGGGCAGATATTTAATTCCGTATCCTGCGTGTTGTATCCTCCAGGAGAGATCGGTATCTTCACCGTAAATGAGGTAATCCTCATCAAATCTTCCCGCGTCCTGAAATGCTTTTTTTCTGACGGCCATACCGGCAGATTTTGCACCGAATACGGGAATAATCTTTTGATATGAGTCAGGATGTTCATTTACTCCGATTTCATAGGGCAAGCCGAAAACGGTCAGAAAGTGACCGATACTGTCAAGCTTCTCATCTGACAGACGCAACTCACATTGAACTGCTCCGATTCGCTTGTTTTTTTCAAAAAATGCCCGCATGACTGAAAGCGTTGAGTTTGCTATCTCGGTATCAACATCAAGAAATAGAAAAATCTCCCCTGTTGCCCGTGCTGCACCTTCATTTCTGGATCGTGAAGGCCCGATGTTATGTTCATGGGTGATGATTGTGAGATTCCGATTATTATATTTCCTGAGGATTTCTGATGTTTTGTCAGTCGATCCGTCATCTATCACGATCACCTGATCGCCTGACTGAAGATTTGGCAGGATAGAATCAATACAGGCTTTGATATATATTTCAGCATTGAAACACGGGATGATGATTGAGATATTAACCGGTGACATATCGAATTGCTTTGTCGAGATAATGAGTAATCGGTTCGGATTCACCTACTGTGCTTAGTATCTTCTGATCGCTTACGACACGTGATTGTTGGACTGTCTGACGGGCTTTCCATGTATCTTTCATATTCAGAGTATTCCAGAGTATCCCATGCAGAAGTTCCCCGGCTGACGCAAAATCCAAGCGAACAAGCATGATGATTGAAAGGAAAAGCCAAATTGATAGTTGTACAGGAACAGCATACCAGAGTTTTTTTCCGTCGGCGTTTTTCAAAACCATCCGTATGGTATTACGACAGCCTCGATACCTCGGCTGCAGTTTTCTGTAATATCCCTTTGATTTTTCATAAGTCGGGTCATTGTGAAATACCGTTATTGCAGGCTGGTAGACCACCGTGAAACCGGCAAGCCAGTTTCGGAAACAGAGATCCGTGTCCTCCACAAGCCATTCCATCTTCTCATCAAATCCGCCGAGTAGTTCAAACCGGTTTTTCTGTATAAGCATTGCGGCTGATTTTCCGGAAAAAACAGGCAGTTCTTTTTCAAATTGTCCTGTATCAAAATCTGCTTTTGCCCGGTCAATGAGAAGGTAAAAAGGGGTCAGGAATTCTCCTGCGCTATCAAATCTATTTGAGTGAAACCGAAGCAGTTTGCATATCATGATTGCGTTGGGATTTTTCTTGTAGAGTTGCGGAATAGCCTTGCTCCAACCGGTCGGAATTTTCGTATCGGAATCAAGAAAAAATAGATATGCTCCTCTGCTTTCTGTCGCGCCGAAGTTTCGCGCCGCTGCCGCGCCTTTTTGTGTCGGAAACGAATGAAGAACGATGTTGCTTTGCTTTTGGTATTTTTTCAGAATTTTCAGCGTATCATCTTCGGAAGCGTCATCGACAATAATAATTTCATAATTTGAGGGTTTTTCCTGTAAGAGAGAATCAAGACAGGTTTGTATATATTTTTCTGCGTCTCGGGCGGCGATAATGATTGAGATATCAGGGTTTTTCATATCGGTCGTAATAATCCAATAATACTACCGGGGATTGCTCCGAGAAGCTCCCACTTTCCTGTTTTGAGAAAGAGAACTACATAATAGCAATTTTGCAGAAAGACATTGGTGAGAAAGTATATCCAAGATCTGATATCCGGTTTTGCCAGATGACGTCTGTAGAAAATGATGAAGTTCTGAATCCTGTGGTACGAGTCACCTCGAACTTGTGTATTCGGTTCTACGTTGTGCCGGACTTTTGCCTGGGGATTAAACATATTTTTATATCCGGCTTCAGTGATGCGACATGCGATGTCTGCCTCATGATATTCAGAAAGCCCTTGGGCAAAGGTCGGATCAAATCCTCCGAAACGTTCAAGAAGTGTTCTTCTGACTGCGAAGTTACAGGCTTCCAGATTTTCAATTGTCTTTGATTTCTTAATTTTCTGAACCGATTCCTCAAAGTTTGAGCCAAGAGTAAAAGCTCCGCTTTCTGTAAAAAGGCTTACTTCTTTCATCTTTCCTTCATAAATAATAGTTGTATATATATATGAAATCAGTTTTTTCAAAGGGTTTTTAGATCTTTCGAAATCATTAAGGAATGAAAAAAGATCACGTCCTGCCCTGAGTTCCTTTTTAATAATAGTCGGTCCCGTTACTCCTCCTACTTGTTTATCCTCAAATGATTGAAGAATAGCTTTCAACCATCCCGGATCGGCAGTAATGTCATCATCTATTCGGATAAATATTTCATCTTTCGCATGATTAAATGCCAAATTCGCCGCATGCAGAAGACCAGGTTCTGACTGCACCAGAAACAGATAATCTTTGATATATTTTTTCAGGAGTGACTTAGTATGCTCATTATCCGCAAGTGATACGGCAATGACTGAAAAACGCTGATCACTTTGCTTAGAAAGGCTTTCAAGACAGTTTTCCAGCTGTTGGGAATCTCTTGAAATCGGTATGAAAATATTGGCTCTCATGACGTAAGAATCTGTGAATAATATTTTAGATAATTATTTGACGTATTTTTGGGGTTTCGGGCAAGAGCCAGCCTAACTGTATTTTTGATGAGTACTCCTCTAAGCTCCCTATCGGCTGCAATTTTACGGAATGCATCCACCCAGTGATCATTATCGACCAGCATTCCGTTCTCAAGATGCGTGATATCTTCTTTGAGATGATCTACATCGGACGCCAGAATACAGGAATGATACCCTCTTGCCTGATAAAGAGGTCCGCTTGAGCCGACATTGATTTTTGCGGGATTTATGACTGCATATGCCTTTTCGTACAAGGAATCAAGTTCTGATTCGTCAGTTATTTCACCGCGAAACTCAATGGCAGGATAGGAAGTAACCCGCTTTTTTATCGTTTCAACATATGCTTCCTGACCCGGAATTGTTCCTCCGGCGAGTATGAACCGGTAGTCGGTATATTTTTTTTGAAAATCTGAAAAAGCGGAAATCACGGTTTCTAATCCTTTTCGCGGTGTGATGTATCCGAAATAAAGGAAATAGTTCTCAGGGCTTTCGTTATGTACTCTTTTTTCCGGAATACATGCCGGTATGACCGTTACTTTTTTTTCCGAAACTCTGTATTGTCTGTCGAGTAATGTTACTGCATGTTCGGTATGACAAACGATGCCGTCTGCCATCCACCCGATACTCCGGAGTATCATCGAGAAGAATCGTTTTAAGAAAAACGGTCTTGCAAGAAACGACCGAAGATGGAATGCTGAGATAAAGTCATCGTTCAGATTGTCCAAATCCAAAACAGCATGAATTGTTACTACGACAGGAAATCTAAAAAATTTTAAAAGTAAAATAAAGAGAATAAATGTTATTGAAGATAAAGGTCCTCCGTACATCATAAATTCGTGTTGGATATGGACGATATCCGGCTTAATCAGACTAATTTTTTTCAGAATCGGGAGGAAAAAAAGAGGCCCTTTTTCCCAGAGCGGATATACCGTCCCGCAATTTTTAAGCTTTTTATTTGCCGGATCTTTCTCAGCTGCTACATAAACCTCAAGTTCAGAGTTTCCGGTCAGGGAGTTTGTAAGTATTTGGGTATAGTGACCGAAAGGCTGAAGCGTTGAAACAATAAAAACTTTCATGTATAGATTCAGGTTATTATACTTCATTTCATACACGTAGTATAATGATTTCCATGGGCAAAAAAAAATGGCGAAACAGACCTCAAAAGAGCAATGCAGAGGAAGAAGTAAAATCTCTCGAGCTGCAAAAAATAGAAAAATACATGTATCCTGCTATTATTACTCTTCTTGTTCTGATAAGTTATTTTAATGCTTTCAACAATGCATTTGTCTCAGATGATGTGTATGGTATCGTCAATAATCCGGCGATCGGCCAATGGAAAAATGTGACCTCCCAGATATTCAAATTCTTTCAGCCGCTTCTCTACTTCCTAATTTATCAAATTGATCCGACAAACCCGACGTTATTCAGAGTGTTCAATATTCTTATTCATATCGGAGTTGCCAATCTCGTATTCATTCTGGTACGAAAGTTTATCAATCCGACTGCGGCATTTATTGCCGGAGCGTTATTTGCCGTTCATCCGATTTTGGTTGAATCAGTCTCATGGATCTCAGGAGGAATCTATTCTTGGTATACATTCTTTTTCTTATTGTCGTTTTACTTCTATCTTGCGAAGGAAAAAATCACATGGAGATACTACCTTTCAGTATTTTTCTTTTGGATGTCGCTTGTGGTCGGGGTCCCCGCCGTTGTTCTTTCTGGCGTCTTTATTCTCTATGAACTTGCATTCGGAAATATCGCAAAAAAATGGTTGTGGTCTATCCCCTATTTTGTATTGTCCGGTCTGTATGCTTTGCTGACACTTCGCGGTTATGGTACCAGAGTTCAATCACTTTCCGCAACCAATAACTCCGCTCCTGAAGTATTGAATCCGATGATTCAGGTACCTGTTGCAATCAGTGAGTATATCCGACTGTTTTTGTGGCCGGATTCGCTGACCTTGTATCAGTCTGAGCTATCAGCACCGCCTTTGGAATACACTATACGGCTTATAGTATTCCTCATTGTTTTTGGTGTGACGGTCTATTCATTCTTTAAAAACAAACATGTGTTTTTCGGATTTTCGATATTCTTCTTGGGTCTTTTGCCGACATTGACGCCGATCTCAATTGCCTGGGTTGTCGCCGAACGATATGCATATTTCAGCGTGATCGGACTGGTATATCTAGTCGGATATGGGTTGACACGACTTCATAAAAGGTATGACGCGCTTGTATACGGATTGCTGGTACTTGCCATTGTCTCGCTCTCAATACGAACTATTGCTCGAAATAATGATTGGGACAATGAAGACAATCTCTGGATCGCGACAGTGAAAACCTCTCCCTCAGATCCGAAATCCCACAACAACATGGGTGATGTGTATGCACGCCATGACGATCTGGAAAATGCGGCGCGTGCATTTGAGAATGCTATCAAGCTGAATCCGGGTTATCCAGATGCCCATCACAATCTCGGGAATATCTATATGAAACAGGGACGGACGGAAGAAGCTGAAAAATTATTCAAAAGGGCGATCGAGCTAAATCCGGCACTTTGGCAGCCGCATCAGAATCTGGGTGCCATTTACTACAATCAGGGGGACTATGAAAAAGCTCTTGAGGAGAATCTCACAGTTATCAAAATGAATCCGAATCAGGGCAGTGCTTACCTCAATGTCGGTGTAATCTATTTCCAGCTCGGTGAAAAGGAAAAAGCAAGAAGGTATTTTGAGATTGTTTTGTCCGTAGATCCAAACAATCAAATGGCCCGGCAGGGCATCATAGAATTGAACAAACTCTGATAATTGGTATACTGTTTATACAATTACATTATTATTTGCGATGGTAAAGAATAAACAGGTCTCGGTAGCAATCGGATATCCTCCCTTATCTTCCAAAAAAGGTGTTCCTTTATTGTCCCAAAACAGGCAGTTTCAGTATTTCAATGCTCCGACTTATATTTATCCTATGGTGCCGGCATATGCTGCATCAAACTTACAGGAGCACGGCTATATGGTCTTTTGGATGGACGGTATTGCCGAACGTAAAACTGAAACACAGTGGTTTTCTGAACTGAAAGAAAACAATCCTGACTATTTCCTTTTGGAAACAAAATCTCCCGTTGTAAAACTACACTGGAAGATGATTGCTAAAATGAAAAAAGTTCTACCGAAAATGAAAATTGTATTGGTCGGTGATCATCCCAGTTATGTCCCGTATGAACAATTTGAAAACAGCAAAGTGGACTACGTCATCAAAGGCGGAGATTACGATTTTGTTATAGCTAATTTACTGAACCACATCACAAAAGGAGAGAAATTGGAAGGAGGAGTATACTGGCGGTCTTCTGATAAAAGTATTCACTTTGATGAAAAAGAAACCCGGAAGCAGAAAGTACAAAGCGGCCAGTTTATTTATAATTCAGGACCGCCTTCACTCAAACATGACTTAAACAAACTTCCGTTTGTGGATCGGGATCTGACAAAGTGGGAACTGTATGCCTATGCGAACGGAAATTACAAATACACGCCTGCAACGTACATGTACAGCGGCCGTGACTGCTGGTGGAATAAATGTACATTCTGTGTGTGGGATCACACGATCAATCCGATCGGATCCTACAGAAGCTTCACACCGGAAAGACTCTTTGCCGAAGTGAAGCACGTAGTTGACAACTACGGCGTAAAAGAGATATTTGATGATGCCGGAACGATGTTTGTCGGTAACAAACTCAAGAAATTCTGTGAGTTACTGATCGAGAGCGGCTACAATAAAAAAGTCCGATACGGCTGCAATATGAGATTCAACGCCATTCCAAAACAGGAATTGTATGATCTTATGGGTAAAGCAGGTTTCAGATTTATTCTGTACGGAATGGAATCAGGAAATCAAAAAACGCTTGATCGTTTAGAGAAAGGCACAAAAGAAAGAGATGCAATTGTCGGTCCTGCCATGGCACGAAAAGCGGGTCTGGATCCTCACATAACCATAATGCTCGGGTATCCGTGGGAAAGTTATGAAGACGCAAAGCGTACCATTGAGACAGCTAAGTATGCTCTGAAAAAAGGGTATTACGAAACCATTCAGGCAACGATTATCATGCCTTATCCCGGTACTCCGCTTTACCGCGAGTGCAAAGAGAAGGGATGGCTTTTGACGGATGATTACGAGCGGTTTGATATGCGTGAACCTGTGATGAAGATACCGTTTCCTAAGGAGAAATTACTGGAGCTTGAGCAGGATCTGTATTCGACATTTATGACTCCGCAGTATATCGGACGAAAACTTCTTCGACTGCGATCTTTTCATGATGTGAAGTATCTGTTTTATATGGCTTACAAGTTTCTGGGCCATATGCTCGACTTCGATCCGAATCAGACTGAGGTGAAATTTACATCAGTGAAGTTTTGGAAAAATACTGCGAATAGATTATTCAGCCACTTTACTACATCAAAAACGGCTGTTGATGAGGAGAAGGAAAAAATTGCTGCAAGTGTGGGAAGATAATTATTCACATCTGTGATCGCTCAACACCTTTGTTCTTGGTCGACAGTGGGAACCCTCCCTACGGGAATCCCAAGTCGACAGAAAAAGGTGTTTTCACTCTCACCTTACATGGTACTTTCACAATCTTCCGATTCTGTTCAATCTCTTCATCTTTTCTCTCACATACCCCACAATAAACCAGAAGCCGTAGGTCAGATGGGTGATCGGGATGACAAGAACCGCACCGAGTGCAATGATGAGATTTTCAGTGCGCAGATGTGTTTCAAAAAAAACATAGGAAAGCAGTCCGCAATAAAAGTAGAACGGAATAGCAAAGATAATAAGATAAGGGTTTTGCAATACGGTAAGCAGTATAAGCGCTGCAATGTAAAGAGTAAAAACTGCGGGAATGACATACATGAGATGAGCCGAGTTCCGGTCTCCTTCTGCCGCAAATTTCCCCCTCGTTTTCCCGTAGTTTTTATGCTGTGCAAGGTGTCCGGTCAGCGAATTTCGTCTATGGTGAAAGACCTGTACATTTGGATGATACAAAATAAACTTCTTTTTTTTAACAATAAATTTATTAAGTAATTTACTGTCTTCTCCTGGCCAATGATGATTGTCAAATCCGCCGATACTTAAAAAAATCTCTTTCCGGAGCATGAGATTCATTGCCGGATAATCATCGACGAACCGCTCAGATTGTGGCTGGAACCGATACACGTATGATCCGCTCCCCACCCAAGTCCGAAGGACTGCATCAAATATTTTTTCCCAGATTGATACCTTTTCAGGCAAAATTCCGGGTCCGCCTAGGGCAGCGATTTCAGGTTTTTCCATCAGGATTTGATGTGCATGATACAGCCACCTTTTTGAAGGGTATACATCATCATCGATAAATGCGAAAACTTCGCCTTTTGCTTTTCTTGCTGCCTGATCACGTTTATCGCCCGGTCGATTTTTTATGCCGTCATTGATCAAATGAAGCCACGGATACTTCTTAAGTAGTTTTTTTTCTCTTCGATCGGCGACGTCTGAGACAATAATAACTTCGAATGATGTAAAAGTCTGCTTCTCGATTGCAGGGAGCGTCTCTTCAATAAGAATATCTGATATTTTTCTTGTCGGAATTATTATGGTAAAAAAAAGAGACATCCTTCTAGTATAATGATGTTTTAATAAGCCGTATCAAACATGCCCGATCTTACAAAATCTACATGCATAATTGTAACAGGATCTATAGCATATGATGATATCATGAATTTCCCCGGATACTTCAAAGATCACTTCCATCCGGATAAACTTCACCAAATAAACATTTCATTTGTTGTGGACAGGCTCGACAAACATTTGGGCGGAACGGCAACAAATATTGCCTTCAATATTACTCGATTGACGAATAAAAAAACGGCCATTCTCGGTGCGATGGGGAAAGATCATAAAAATCTGACTGATTTCTACAAAGAGTGCGGAATTGACTATTCAGGCTGTATCATAGCTGAAGATCTGTATACTTCAACCGGGAAAGTGATGACGGATCGTGCCGACAATCAGATCTGGAGTTATTATTATGGAGCCGGAGCAAGGGGAAAAGATGTGAGGTTTGACGATTTTGACAACAATTCTTTTGTCATACTGTCAGCCAATCACGCTGACGCGTTTCTGCATGCGCAAAACTACTGTATAGATCACTCTATTCCCTACTTATACGATCCCGGCATGTCTCTTACCTGGATTGATGATGAACGTTTGGAAGAGGGCGTAAAGCATGCGTCCTTTGTCGTAGGAAATGATTATGAGATTGCACAAATGCAGAGACGGTTAAAGACAAATCTACTCGATGTAGTTCCGAAAGGGTGCGGAGTGATCACAACTCTTGGTGCGGAAGGTGTGGTCTATCGGAGTTCATCTGCAGAATTTCAAGTACAGGCTTTTCCAATTAAGACACTGGTTGATCCGACAGGTGCAGGAGATGCCTGGCGGGGTGGATTTATCTCGGCGCTTTCCGAAGGGAAATCACTCAAAGAAGCACTGTATTTCGGAAATGCTTTGGCGAGTTTCGCCGTCGAATCTGTCGGTACGGCAAACCATCGGCCGACCAGAGATCAGATTAGTCGGAGGGTTGACCGTATAATGTAAAGCATATAGCGTAGAAAATTAAAAAATATTTTTACGTTACATGTTATACGTTAGTCAACTTAACTTATGAAATACGACGTAACCGATATCGGCTTGGCGAAGGAAGGTAGAAAACTTATTGAATGGGCAGCAAAAGATATGCCTGTGTTGAGGCTTATACGTGCACGTTTTAAAAAAGACAAGCCGCTTAAAGGAGTGAAGCTTGCAGCCTGTCTCCATGTCACATCAGAAACCGCGAACCTTATGATTACACTAAAAGAAGGCGGTGCGGATGTGTATCTGACCGCAAGCAATCCCCTATCAACCAATGATGCCGTTGCTGCATCGCTAGTCAAGAATTTTGATATCCCGACCTACGCGAAGAAAGGTGAAGACAACAAAACCTATTACAGTCATCTGTATGCCGTCATGGATGCCCGTCCCAACCAAACCATGGATGACGGAGCCGATCTTGTGGGACTTCTTCATACTAAATACAAAAAACAAATTCCTGAAGTTATCGGTTCTACGGAGGAAACGACAACCGGTGTCATTCGCCTGAAAGCTATGGAACAAAAAGGGGATCTTACGATTCCGGTCGTCGCAGTGAATGATAATCTGACAAAGCATTTATTTGATAATAGATACGGTACCGGGCAGTCTACTCTTGACGCCCTGATGAGATCGACCAACAAGCTTATTGCCGGAAGTATTTTTGTGGTATGCGGTTATGGCTGGTGCGGACGTGGTGTCGCTATGCGCGCCCGCGGGATGGGAGCACAGGTTGTGATCTGCGAAGTGGATCCGGTCAAAGCTCTTGAGGCAGTGATGGACGGATATCTGGTCATGCCTCTTGAGAAAGCGATTATGAACGCTGACTTTGTCGTATCTGTCACGGGAGGGAAACATATAGTTGACGAGAAACACCTCAAAAAAGCAAAAGACGGCGTGATTCTGGCTCAGGCAGGTCACTTTGATATAGAAATCAATAAAGTTGTGCTGGAAAAAATGTCGAAAACGGTCAAGAGAGTTCGTCCTATGGTCGATGAGTATGACTTCGGGAATCGTCGTGTTTATCTGGTAGGTGAAGGTCGTCTTGTCAATCTTGCAGCAGCTGACGGTCATCCTGCCTCCGTTATGGATATGAGTTTTGCGGGACAGTCTCTGGCAGCAAAGTTCATTGCAGACAATGCCAAAAATCTGGAACCGATGGTGTATGCCTTGCCCTCGGCGATTGACAATGAAATTGCTTCTCTAAAACTTGAAAGCAAAGGAATCAGTATTGATACGCTAACCAAAGAACAAAAGAAGTATCTCAATTCCTGGGAAGAAGGAACCTAAACAGAGCTTTTAGCTGATAGCTTATAGTCGATACTGTATTGAGTGTTCATAGAATGTTATAATATCACATGCAAAAACTAACAAAAATTATCGCAACAATCGGTCCGTCATCTGATTCTCCGCAGATGATTGAAAAGCTGATCAAAGCCGGAGTCAATGTGTTTCGTTTCAACTTCAAACACAGTGAAGTCGAGTGGCACAGTGAACGTATCGAGCGGGTGAATAAGATAGCAAAGAAACTAGGAGTACATATAGGAACTCTTATTGATCTTCAGGGTCCTGAAATTCGCATCAACATGCCGGATGACAAAATCAACATAAAAAAGGGAGAGCTATTAATTTTCGGTGAAGATGTATACAAAGGGAAAGAAAAAGGTTTTTCTATCACCCATCCTCAAATTATTGAGCATCTTGATGATGGTCAGCTTATTATGGCTGATGACGGATATTACACGTTTCGAGTTGTAAAAAAAGGAAAAAAAACATATCTAAAATCAGAAACAACCGGCGTACTTCCTACCAGAAAGTCAATGAATATTCCGGGTGCAGAGTTTCCGTTTCCGGTTTTGATCGATCGTGATTTTGAAGGACTGAAGCTTGCAGCAAGACATGCTATTGATTTTATCGCACTTTCAATGGTTCGAAGTTCGAAAGATCTTCGCACTGTCCGCCGGGAGGCAAAAAAATACGGTGTAACCGGAAAGCTTATCGCGAAAATTGAAACTCAAAAAGCATTGGATGATATTGAAAATATCGTTGATGCCAGTGACGGTATCATGATCGCCCGAGGTGATCTAGGTGTCGAAATTCCGATAGAGCGGGTTCCATACTTCCAGAAAATGATCATCAGACAGTGTATGATGCAGGGGAAATTTGTGATCACAGCTACTCAAATGCTTCAAACGATGATCGAAAACCCCTTTCCGACACGAGCAGAGATTTCTGATATCGCTAATGCCGTATATGATTTGACAGACTGTATCATGCTCTCAGGAGAGACGGCAAGCGGTGAACATCCTCTTGCCGCGGTACAGGTTATGGAAAAGACGGCAACATTCTATGAGCCGAAGACCGATGATGAGATCAGAAATAAGATCATGTTCTCAGTTCGGGATACTACAGCTCTCATCTGTGATGCAGCGTATGACCTTTATCGCGATTACGTAAAGGCAAATCAGGATGTTGCGGGATTTATGGTCTTTACTCAATCAGGGCATACTGCAACTCAGCTTTCACGCTACAGACCGAAAGTACCTGTTTTTACATTTACTCCTTCATCGGAAGTATGCGAAGCGCTTAGTGTCAACTTTGCTGTTGAGCCGGTGGTCTTTAGTTTCAAAGACACGGCGGAAGTCACACAAAAGGAACTTGCCCGGGCTGTCACTCTTCTTAAGAAAAACGGACACATAAAAGAACGTCGGGGAAAGCTTATTGTAGTCCACGGTGATCAATGGGGGCGCGGTGCCGGAGCTACGACTATAAGAATAATATAAGCGGTATTCTTACTGCTTTCATACATATCCTATACATATTTAGGGTACTTCTGGTATAATATTATAGGATATGGAACATGCCCCATCACATACAAAAATAATCGGTCAGATTTTTGACGAGATGACAGGTGCCTTTCAAGAGGAAGTCCCTTCAATATTTCCGAGAAAAGACGTTGATCCCTATTCAATTTATGAAGAAGGAACACGCTTGGCCGGTGTAGATGTGGTGGATCTGCCTGACGGACGGCAGATTCATGTATTCAGCAGCGTAGCAGCTTCACCTCATACACTTTTTAGAGTTCCCTATCAGGATTATGATCTTGATGTCGAAGAAAAAAATGAAGACGGTACCGTATCCGTGATCAAAAAGCATCTGGATGGATTTAAATCCGTTTTTAAACGACAAGCCGCTGAAGCCGGATATATATCTCCTGACAGGGAAGATACTATCGAAAATGAGTTTGTAGTAATTGAGAAAGATGGACAGGAGGAAACTCCGGATGTTGTACCTTTGGATATGCTTGTGTGGACTATGATCAAAGATACAGACGGAACATTGAAGCCGATTGATATCAATGATTTTGCTTCACCCCGTACCGGAGATCAGAATATTGATAAATTCAGATTGCAAATGCGTGATGACAAATTACAGGAAGTATACGGTCACGTCATAAAACGTATGGATTTAGCCTCACATACTCTTCTTGAACTTTATAATATAAATGTCCGCTCAGAGATACCGTTTTTACCTGAAAAACATGAGGATGATTTACTTCAGGGAGTTGCCATAGGATTTTATCGCGGAGATATCACAAAAATGCTCGGTCAATTCAAGTTTGACGGTTTGGGGAAAGGACCGATGTCAAATTCTTCCACGCATTTCCGTACTACAGTCCATCTTGCCATGGAGACAATCGATGAATTACGTCAGCTTCATCACGGTATTTCGATGCAGGATGTTATTGATTTTATACGATTTAAAGCAGTAAACGGTACACTTTCCCGCAGTATTCATTTTGCCGAAAATATTCACATCCATGAAACAAAAGACAGCAAAATGAAACGGGCTCCGAATTATAAATCTGAGCCTGAACTTCTGCGTGAACTTATTCAGTCGAATAATATTCCTCCGATTGAGCTTTTGAAACTCATTGATCCATATGCCTCAATGGCACACGATTTGATGTCTGAATGGCTTGCGGAAAAAATCCAGACGGAATTTGGAGATTATGAGAATTCTATCGAACTGTTTGCCCATCATGCAGGGAAAAATGAACGGGCGATACGCGCTTCTGAGGGTGTCGAACTCACACTTTTCTCACATGATCCTGATGTGCGCGAAAAGGCACTGGCAAGGATCACCAGAATTATCGGCGAATCATTTTCACCCATGTGGGAAGATATTAAACAGTATGTACAGGAAAAGTTATTACTATCCCCTGATGAACAGGTATCAAAACTAAGGGATATACAGGACGAATATGGTCTGCCGGATAAAGTAATTGTTGCTATACAGAGATTGCTTCCGACAGAAAAACAGATTCAAAATGCACTCGCTTCTACGAGCGATGAGTCTGTAATACAAACAATACAGTCGATTCAGCAAAAGTATGCACGCCTAAAATCAATTCGGGAAAAACAGTACGCAGATTGTAAATCGAGGATAGACGCGGGAGATGGGACAACTGCGGATCTGACAAATATGATCAGTGCGCTGCAGACACTCCAGTTGTTTAACGATTGGAATGAAGGATATAATATTCCGGGTGTCCCGAGTTTCGGTATAACGTTTCACAAAGACAGTCAGAATAATTCTCATATACTATTGGGATGGCTGCTTTCAATGAAAGGTTTGGCAGAGCTTTGGCTTGGTGCAATGGTAATACGCGAAAAGCGCGATTCTGCCTAAGAATACATCCTTCTGTGTTATCATAAGTATCTATGCAAAGATCTATCAGAAATTTCGCAATCATAGCCCATATCGATCACGGCAAATCTACGCTTGCAGATCGTCTGATGGAAATGACCGGTACTGTCGACAGAAACAGGCATGAAGAGCAAATGCTTGATCGTAATCCGATCTCACGCGAACGCGGAATCACGATCAAACTTGCTCCAGTTCGTATGATACATCATGTTGACGGAAAAGAGATCATTCTTAATCTTATCGATACACCCGGACATGTGGATTTTTCATATGAAGTTGACCGGACTCTTGCCTGTGTTGAAGGTGCAATCCTTCTTGTTGATGCTACACAGGGGATACAGGCACAAACGATTGCAAACACATATAAAGCGATCGAGAAGAACCTGACAATTATACCGGTAATCAATAAAATTGATATGCCCAATGCGGAGGTAGATAAAACCAAGATGCAGCTTATGGAGTTTTTAGGTGTTTCGGAAAATGAGATCATACCGATATCAGCAAAAACAGGAGAAAATGTAGAAAAAATACTCGAAACGATCATCACCCAAGTACCGGAACCGCAATCGTATGACAGAGAAGCCCCTCTTGAAGCTCTGATTTTTGATTCCTATTTCGACACACACAAAGGAGTAATAGCATTTGTCAGAATGTTCAACGGGACAGCCAAAGAACTGTCATCCATGAAATTGGCGATCGGTGATGTGAAATTTGAGTCCCCTGAAGTCGGGATGTTTACGCCTGAACTTGCCAGGACGAAAGAACTTGCTGCCGGTGAAATCGGTTACATTGTTACCAACCTGAAAGACATTCACAATGTACGGGTCGGAGACACTATTGTACTTCCTTCAAACAGTAAACCGCTTCCGGGATACCGTACAGTTCACCCGATGGTTTTTGCATCGCTCTTCCCTACCGATCCTGTTGACTATGAAAATCTGAAAAAGGCGTTGGATAAAATTTATCTTACCGATTCTGCACTGGAATACAATGCAATTTACAGCCAGGCGCTGGGCGCCGGTTTCCGTGTCGGATTCTTAGGTCTACTTCACGCTGATGTGGTACGTGAGAGACTGGAGCGTGAGTATAACCTTAGTCTTGTTCTTACTCCTCCCCAGGTTGATTATCAACTCGAGAAGGATGAATACAAAGAACCGATTGTTCGTATTATGATTATTTCTCCGCAGGAGTATGTCGGAAATGTCATGCAACTTTGCGAAGATCATCGGGCAACATTTCTCACGATGGATAATAAAAACCAGGTCACACTCGAGTATGAAATGCCCCTTTCTGAGATGATTTCGGGATTTTTTGACAGTCTGAAATCCGCAACTTCCGGATATGCATCTTTTGACTGGGAGCTTTTGAGATATGATGTTGTCGATGCTGACAAATTATCTCTTCTTCTTAACGGAGATGAAATTGAAGAATTTTCAGAGATTGTGGTAAAGGATCGCGCGATGGAGCATGCTCAATTTCTGACAAAACGTCTCAAAGAACTTATTCCCCGACAGCAGTATGAAGTAAAAATTCAGGCACAGTATCAAGGTCGTATTATTGCATCCGAAAGACTGTCTCCCTTTCGAAAAGATGTTCTGACGAAAGGCAGTAAAACAGTCGGAGGCGGCGACGTCGGACGTAAGAGAAAGGTTCTTGAAAAGCAAAAGGAAGGAAAGAAGAAAATGAAAATGATCGGGAAAGTAGAAGTGCCGAAGGAAGCCTTCATGAAACTCTTCAACGAAAAATAACCTTTATAAGTTTCCTTCTTCAATTTCTCGCTTGATATCGTGTTTTTCACTCATGTGGGCGTGCTCGCCCGATAACTATTGTGTCTGCGCACCTCCCAAATTCGTTCAAAACAGATATCTTCGCTTGGATTTTTTTCACTCAATGAGTATCTCAGCGAGAGTGAACCAGAAGTAAGGAACTGTTTTTACAAAGCCAATCCGAGGAGAACAAGTATAAACGGTATGAGGACAGCGAACGCAGGGTTCATGCCCGGAGGCTGATCTTCGACAGCAAGTTGGGTAACCGGTGTAGCTGTGGGCGGAGGCGGTACGGGTGTGAAGGTCGGTGTCGGCGGTACGGGAGTAGGTGTGGGAGGTACCGGGGTAGGAGTCGGAGTAAAGGAGGGTGTCGGTGAATGAGAGGGTGACGGCGATGGCGAGTTTGATGGCGACGGCGATGGAGACGGTGTTTCTTCCTGTGGTTGTGTAGGCGTAGGTGTATTCTGCGGGCACGTCTGGGTTGCAGGATCGTAGCCTGTACTGTTTTCAGAAATTGCAAATGCATAGCCGCCGGGCCACATTTCACCCGGAGGAACAGTGTTTGATGATTGTACATTATGACATTCAATTGCTTCTACTCCGTTGTTCTCTGTTCTGACATCCATTTGCGCCGTTTTACAGGGAGTCTGTTCATATTCAAACGTCATGGATTGACCCGGCTGAAGAACAATTTCCCTTTTCGGTTGGCTGAATTCACCATCCCATTCTCCGACGAAACAGCTCTCAGCACCATCGGCACAGGCATTATCTCCGCCTTCACAGCGGTAACTACCGCGATACTGTTCCAGTCTTCCTGGGACATAAGTACAGCGGAAAAGGTCTACTTCGATTTTATCAATAGGCTGTTCAGTACCGTTTTTTATGGTAATTTTATTCGAATTATACGGATCAGGACCGGAATCACACTCAAGTACTCCTGATCTGGTACCTCCATCATCAGGTGATCCTCCATCAGGAATTGTCATTGATGGAGGTACGATGACTACCGATTCATACGGCTGAAATGCAATCTGTCGTTGTGCATCAATAAGTGTTGTAGCACCTCGGATATTGGAGTATGTTTTATATCCGGCATAATCATGTTCAGGTAGTTGGACGGTCGGCGTTTCATCCGAGACATTGAGAAGCATACCCATGTACTCTCCGTTTTTTTCGTTAAGCTGCCCCATGATCGGTTTGAAGTTGTATTCAGATACATATGGATTATCCCATGGATCTCCGTTGCCGCCGAATGCATCCGGCCATACGATCTGAGGTTGTGTAGCGAGCTGTTTTGCAACAAGAGACAATGTTGTTTTTTCAGCTCCGTTCATGGTATCAAAGACTCCACCATTTACAAACTTGATAGGAGCTTTTTCAGGCTCTGTTTGCACATGTGTGACCATGGCCGAAACCAATAATGAGAATCTCTTAATCTGATTTTGTACGATGCTGCTTGGCATCGTGATTTCAGATAAGGAAAGCATAGACCCGGGAGGATATACTATTTTAGTGCTGGACTCACCGCTTACGGATTTTGAAGCATCGAACATCGTATCGAACATCGTCTTTACATACGGCCAGATATCTTCGTCTCTGTTTTCGAACTTGATACTGATCGCATTGATGATCGGGGGAGGTGCTTTTGCCAGTAAATCCTTAACCTGTTCTCTCGGCCAGAATGTATCAACACCTGCGTGGAATAGAATTTTGTCAGGTTTTAGTGCCTTTACTTCATTTGTTTTAGTCACATCAAAAGCACGGTAATCCATCAGTTCAACAACGATTTCATCCTGGTATTTTTCATAGTATGCCTGTATCACAGGTGTCATTCCCTCATAATTGGAAAATGAAAGATACCACTTAAAACCGGCAGTCTGGAGGGCTTCGAACTGAGTACTTTGTATCATTGCAGCAGTAGGATTTTTTATCTTGATATAAATATTTCCGCCTGCAAAGTAGTTTTTAAGTTCCTGTACAGTCGCATCATTCGTAATATCATTTACAATCACACCAAACTTTTGATCAACCGGACCGCGTTTTTCATAAAATTTGAGAGAAATTGTCCCTCCGGCTGCTCTTGAACTTGTCAGAACCTGATACTGCTGTATGGCAAGTGAGAAGAAGATTACGCCTAAAACAAAGAATGCAATTGAAAACAGTAAATACGCTCGACGGTGCATACCATAAGTCTAGCATAGAGGGAAAGTAAATGTAATGAATGATTACAGTGCAAGACCGAGAAGAACAAGAGCGAACGGAATCAGGATTGCAAAAATCGGATTAAATCCTGGAGCCTGTTCATTGACGGTGAGGTTCTGGACGGGTGTAGCTGTAGGAGCTTCAGCAATGACAACCGGTGTCGGTTCATTCTGTACGATCACTGTCGGGACAGGTGTATCTGACGGCACCGGAGTATCGGTAGGCACAGGTGTATCTGTCGGGACGGGTGTTTCAGAAGGTGTTGGTGTCGGTGTGTCAGACGGTGTCGGGGTCGGTGTATTGGAAGGAGTCGGAGATGGTGTATGTGATGGTGACGGCGATGGTGAATTCGAAGGTGTCGGTGTGTTAGCGGGTGTTGTGGGTGTCGGTTCATCAGGAGGTGTAGTCGGTGTCGGCTGATCCGGAGGTGTTGTAGGTGTCGGCTGTTCGGGGGGTGTTGTGGGCGTCGGTTGTTCAGGCGGAGTTGTCGGGGTCGGCTGTGAACAGCTGTCACCGAAACTTTCTGTTTTTCCGGCAAGACTTACCCCTTCTGCATTGATTTTCACGTCAACCTGAACCCGTCCGCAACTGTTCCAGTTCGGAATGGTAAAACTCCATGTTAAGGAGTTGTTGGTGGCATTCGGACTTGAATCACTGATAGAAAGAGATCCGACACTTGAGGTATTGTGTTGATTTGCAATAAGATCACTGCTCCCTTCCGTACAGGAATTACCGTCCTTTCCTGAACACCAGAACCATGAAGTATCATCAACTTGATAAACACCGGTAGGACAGTTTCCCGGTTCGCAAAGCAACTGACAGCCGAATGTTACAGTTGTGGCGCCGCTACTGCTCGGGGTACCGATATCGATAATATTACAACTTCCGCAAGGCTTGTTTGATCCTGAAGCATCACACTGATTCCATGTTCCTCCCGTAGCACGTGAGCTTGTCAAAATCTGATACTGTGTAATCGCAAGAGAAAAAAATATCACACCGATCCCAAACAAAATTGAGGAGATGATGATATAAATGGTATTCTTTTGCAGTTTCATAGGGCAAGTCTCTTATTAGGGTGTCATAAAAAACTGAACGTACAGCCAGAAGCTTAATCCGCTCAGACAGAATACAACAGAGATGATCGTAATCAGTATATATTTATCGATTTTAAGAAAGGAAAGTGAAGGTTTATAAACAATAGTAGCGACATGCGGATTATTTACATCACTTTTTTCTTTGCTCTCTGTTTTTTTTGCTTCTTTTGTGTGTTCCTTTTTTTCTTTTTTTTCGGACTCTTTTTTAAGTTTTTTTACATCCAGAGGAGTACTATGCTCTTTTTCCGGATCATCCTCAACTTTTTTTACAAAGGGAAGTGTGAATGCCATATTTTTTTATTATTTCATCTTTTACCGAGAAAAGCAATATAGAGAATGCTTTCTCTTATACTATCTCCCATTTGATATGTTGATTTTTTTTCATCAAAGTAAGTTGTCGTTTTGCATACTGAATTTCTTTCGTGATCCACGTTTCTTTCATTGTTTCGTAAGAAATTGTTCCAGTCAAGTATTCTATAATCTGAGCATATCCGATTGTTTTCATACCGGGATCCTGAGAAGCTATGCCTGTATTCAACAACTCCTTGACCTCCTCTATTGCCCCTTTCGAGATTCTCTCCTCTACCCGCTTCTTTATTCGGATTCTGAGATCGTCTTTATTTGCGTATGCAATCCCGCATAATGAAAAATCATTTTCATGCCATGATTTATTGTGATTTATCTCACCTGTGTCAGAGGCATGAGTTTCAATCTCAATTCGGCGGATCAACCGCTGAGGATTATTTTTTTCACTATTGTTGAGAGATATAAATAATTCGGGGTTTTTGTTCTTGAGTATATCCTGTAGTTCATAAACTGACTTTCCGGAAAGTTCGGTGCGAAGTTTCTGATCAGGTTCTACCTGAAACTCAGATGTACCATAGAGCAGTTGTTGAATATAGAAAAATGTACCGCCTACGAATATCGGTGTTTTCCCGCGTTTTCCGATATCAGTGATTACTTGTTTGGCGAGATTGACGTATTCAAAAGCTGAAAACGGTTTCTTAGGAGAAAGAATATCATACAGCCATATGCGTGAGCCGGTCTTTAGTTGATAGTATCCTATATCGAAATCATTGAATGATTGTTGAGTGTGAAATACCCCTTCAGTGATATCGAGATCTTTTCCCGTAATAATATCAAGTCTTTTGTAGATTTGTCTTGAGTCAGCGTTTATCAGTTCTCCGTCAATCTTTCGAGCAAGTTCGAGGGCATATGCCGTTTTTCCCGTTGCTGTTTGTCCCGTAATAACATGGATCATGCTTTTGAAGCTTCAATTACATTTTTAAATAGGTACAGAACGTCAAGCGGTCCGAGTCCGCCGGGAGTCTGAGTAAAATACGACGCGATTTCTGCAATTTCCCGCTCATCGTAATCCCCTTTCAGCTTCCCGTCTTCTTTCCTCAAACCGACATTCAAAAGAATAACTCCTTCTTTGATATCTGTGGGTGTAATAATTTTTTTACCTACTGCCGTGATAATGATGTCCGCGGATTTATATACTTGCGAAGGATTGGGTATTTGAGAGTGTACGACGGAAAAGAAAACGCCAATGTCTTCCAGTGCTTTTGCAATCGGAGCCCCTCCTGTGATTCCCCGTCCGGCGATGACGATATTCTTATCTTGCAGAAATCGATGAAAAGCCGGTTTATCCTCTAAAAAGTTGACTATCGTCTGATTCATATCACTCTCTCCCGTTTCTCTGGTCATTATATATTTAACTCCGCTTAAAACAGCGATACTAAGCGGAAAGTGAAATGTCGAGTCCGGTCGGTGTCCTTCAATTTCCTTATGAGGAGGAATTAATTCATAAATTTCATCAGTTCTATAGTTTTCAGGAAACGGATGCTGGATTATTATTCCGGTCGTTTTCGGATCATGAGCTTTTTCGTAAACAATTTTTTTAAAATCCTCAAATGAAGGTTCTTCGGCAAGATGTACAAGTTCAAAATCCACGCCGATCTGTTCTCCTGTTCTTTTTTTGATATTCACAAAAGAAATTTGTTCAGGTTCTGAACCCACGAGTATCGTAACAAGTTTGGGAGACGTACCGGTTTTTTTCAAATCCCGTACTTCTTCGATAAGTTTTTGTTGGAGATGGTGTGCAATTTCTCGACAAGGTATCTTCATTTGATAATTATACAGAAACTTTTAGAGTGTTGGGCGGGCGCTTTTTCAAGCGCCCGCCCCATCACCGTGTACTTCATCAGAGGTACTGCCGCCAATCATAGCCGAGCAGTTTTATTGCAAAATCGGTCTTTATCGGTGACCTTTCGCTAAAAACAGCTTCAAAGACATCTGACCAACCGCCGACATATTCAACAAACGCCCATACCTCGTCCAATGCTTTGTAAGGTCTCTTTTGGTTCGTTGCTGCCATGAGCTTCCCGAGAATCTCTACGGGAACACTCATCCAGGCAAGCCAGCCTTCGTCTGTGTCACTGGGATTTCGGTCTACAAGGACGACGGAAAGTTGACCGCTCTCAGTCAGGCGTGTTGCTGCATGTTCATACCGTGATTTGACAAGAATGACATCACTTGTCTTGGCGGTCTCTACAAACCGCTCCACAGATGTTCTTGCATCTTGAAGCTTTTGTATACTCATCTTCCAAACCTCTCTTTCTAAGTGCTACGGTGTATGCGATTTGTGCACAGCAAGAATCCAAGCATATGGATTGTTCTGATACACAGAAGATATTATATCCCAGAGTCAGGGTTAAATCAATATTATAGGATAATTATGTCAGATAAATGTTGCGCTCACCACTTTGTCATTCGGTTTTGAGAACCTCATCAGGATGACACCTTTTGCTGAGCGAGAATAAGACGGTATTGATTTGACATCAGTTTTTACTACCTGACCATGCTGGCTGGTAATGATGATGGTGTTATCTTCAGGCTCTATGATTTGAGCGAATGCGATCTGTCCCATCTTTTTGTCAGCAGGAGCAATCTTTACTCCTTTACCGCCTCGGTGCTGATCCTTGAAGTGTTTCATTTGGACTCGTTTACCGATACCCATTTCACCCATGACAAGAATTGATTTCTTTAGGTCTTCGTTCGTAAATACGTCGGCCGCTATTACGGAATCACCTTTTCCGAGGTCAATACCTTTGACTCCGCGGGATGCACGACCTGTTTCACGTACTTCTTTTTCCTTAAAAAGAATTGCTTTTCCGGCGCGGCTTACAAGCATGACATTCATGTTGCCGTCTGTCAGTTTGGAAGTCAAAAGTTCATCGTCATCATTGAGGGTAATTGCAATAAGTCCATTGCTTCTTATGTTTGAGTATTTGTCAAACTCAGTTTTCTTAACGAGTCCTTTTTTTGTAAGCATCAGTATATTCGTTGTTTCCTTTTTCTTTAAGAGTTCTTCTTCATTGAATGATAATACGGATGTCACGTTTTCATTCGGACGAAGTGTCAGCAGGTTGACGATTGCTTTTCCTTTCGAGGTTCGTGAACCCTGTGGAATCTCCCAGACACGGTTCTTAAATACTCGTCCTTGATTGGTAAAGAACAGCATATAGTCATGTGTCATTGCGGTTGTGATGTAAAAAATATCATCACTTTCTTTGGTAGTCATTCCGGAAACACCTTTACCGCCACGTTTCTGTACTTTGAATGTCTCACGCGGAACCTGCTTGATGTATCCTTCTTTTGTGAGGACAACTATGACTTCTTTGTTGGCAATAAGCATGTCTTCAGTGATTTCTCCTGGCTTATTTTTCTGTACTTTTGTGCGTCGTTTATCACCGAATTTTGCTTTCAGTTCTTTCAGTTCGTCTTTGATGACTGCAAGTATCTTGAAGACATCCTTCAATAGTTCTTCAAGATAATTGATAAGTTCGCGGAGCTTTGCAAGTTCTTCTTCAATTTTGTCTCTCTCAAGACCTGTTAGCCGTTTAAGCTGCATATCAAGAATTGCCTGAGACTGGATTTCAGAAAGTCCGAATTTTGACATCAAACTCTGTCTTGCTGTTGGTTCATCTTTTGATTTTCTGATGATTTCAATGACTTCATCAATGTTGTCGAGGGCAATAATATACCCTTCAAGAATATGTGCACGGTGTTTTGCTTGAGCAAGCTCATACTCTGATCTTCTGCGAATGATATCTATACGATGACGGATATACAGTTCAAGAATTGTTTTCAGCGAAAGAGTTTGAGGAACACCTTCGACCAGCACGACCATATTCACCGGGAATGTGGTCTGAAGATCTGTATGTTTGTATAAATTGTTTAAAACTTTTTTGTAGACAGCATCTCTCTTTAATTCAATTACCACCCGGATACCGTCTCGATCGGATTCATCCCGTAGATCTGATATTCCGTTAATTTTTTTATCAATTACCAAGCGGGCAATTTTTGCAACAAGATTCGCTTTATTTACCTGATAAGGAAGTTCAGACACAACGATTGCCATTTTTCCTTTTCCCAGATCTTCTTCTTCAACGATTCCCCGCACCAGAATTTTTCCGCGTCCTGTCTGATATGCCTGTTTTATGTCTTTGGCTCCGTAAATAATACCGCCCGTAGGAAAATCAGGGCCTTGAATATGTTCCATGATCTGATCCAGATCGGGATCAAATAACAGTTTATGATCTGTTGGCTTGGAAACTTCCGGTTCTACTTTTACCTGATCGGAAGCTGCGGTTGTCCCCTGAGTGACGGGCGCCGGTACTTCAGCTGTCTCACCGGTATCGGGAGCAAATTTTGCATTATCAATAAGCATCGTTACTGCGTCAATTACCTCGGTAAGGTTATGCGTCGGGATTTTTGTTGCCATTCCGACTGCGATACCTTCTGCTCCCATAAGAAGCAAATTCGGCAACTTCGCAGGAACGTAGTGAGGTTCTTTCAGTGTGCCGTCGAAGTTATCTGTCCAGGTAATGGTATCTTTATCGATATCAAACATCATCTCCTCTGCAATTTTAGTGAGTTTGACTTCGGTATAACGCATAGCGGCAGGAGGATCGCCATCAATTGAACCGAAGTTTCCCTGGCCATTCACAAGAGGATATCTCATTGAGAAATCCTGAGCAAGACGTACAAGAGCATCATAGACTGAAGCATCTCCGTGTGGATGGTATTTTCCCAGAACCTCTCCGACTACTTTTGCTGATTTTGAGTATCTCCCGCCTGCGGAAAGTCCCATTTTGTACATTGCATAGAGAATGCGGCGATGGACCGGTTTAAGACCGTCTCGGACATCCGGCAAAGCGCGTGAGACGATAACTGACATTGCGTAATCAAGATACGCTTTTTTCATTTCTTCCGTAATCGGTGCGAGGTTGATGTTTGTCATAGAGCTTAGTTTGAAAAGTTTATAAGGTACTAAAGTTCTTAAGGTTTGTAAAGTTTACATTATCTTACTGTAATGCTTTTATGAATGCTGAAATCATCCGTGAAATTTCTCGATACTGGTCAAGCAATTTATTGCATTGTTCAGAATTTATATATTTTAGTTCGTGTGACAAATAAAGCATTGATCGCACTTCAGCACTTGAGCCTTTTGCAATGAAAAGAAATTTTTTGAATTCTTTATTTCCCTGTCGCTCATATCCTTCTGCGATGTTATTTGAAACTGATACGGAAGCTCTTTGTATTTGATCTCTCAGTGAGAAATCTTTGTTCAAACGAAATGCTTGGTAGATATCTAACGTTGCTTTTTGAGCTTTTTTCCAAACCTCAATATCTTCAAATGACTTTATCACGTTATTTACGAACTTTATTAACGTTATAAACTTTAGAAACTAATTTGTAATGAGTATTATTTTGTCACACATTTTTCAACTTCCTTAAAGGCTTCGCCCTTTCCGAGGAAGGCTTTTGTCTTTACCCATTTACCCGGTTCCAGTTCTTTGTAATGATCAAAAAAGTGCTTAATTTTCTTTTGTGTCGGTTCATCAAGATCTGCTACGTCATCAATATGAGCGTAAAACGGATCGACTTTTGTTGTCGGGACGGCGATAATTTTTGTATCAACACCGGCTTCATCCTCCATCTCAAGCATTCCGATAACACGGACTGAGATGACAATGCCGACAGCCAGAGGCTGAGAAGATACAACCATGACGTCAACAGGGTCTCCGTCATCTGCAAGTGTGTTCGGAATGAAACCGTAGTTGAAAGGGTACGGCATTGCAGTGTAATGGAATCTGTCTGCCACGATAAAGCCTGAATCTTTGTCAAGTTCATATTTGACAAGAGATCCCTGCGGGATTTCGACAACAACATTGACAACTTCCGGAGGGTTATCTCCGATTTTAAGTTTTTTAAGATCCATAAGTATTATAAAAATAGTAACAACTAGATATCGAGTTCAGCCAACTTTGCATGAGTGGTGATGAATTTCTTTCGAGGAGGTACTTCTTCACCCATAAGCATCGTAAATGTCAGATCCGCTTCCTCAGCATCATCAATATTTATCTGCTTGAGAATTCGATCGTTCGGATTCATCGTAGTCTCCCAAAGTTCTTCGGCATTCATTTCTCCCAAACCTTTAAACCGCTGGATATTCCAGTTTTCGTTCGGGTGTTCTTTATTGAAGTTGTTCTTATCCTCATCAGTATACAGATATATCTTTTCTTTTCCCTTGGATGCTTTGTAAAGCGGAGGGACTGCAACATAGACCATGCCCTGCGCTACAAATTCATGGAGATGGCGGAAAAAGAATGTCAAATAGAGTGTTTTAATATGAGATCCGTCGATGTCAGCGTCGGTCATAATAATAATTTTATGATAGCGTGCCCGACTGATATCAAACTGCTCCCCGATACCGGCACCGAGTGCAACGATCAGGTCTTTGAATTTATCTGAACCGATGACGCGATCCAATCTGTATCGCTCGGTATTTAAAATCTTACCGAAAAGTGGCAGAATGGCTTGAGTTCTTCGGTCCCGACCAGATTTTGCACTACCTCCTGCCGAGTCTCCCTCAACGATAAAGATTTCCGATTTGGTCGGGTCTTTTTCCTGACAGTCAGCCAGTTTTCCCGGCAATGCGGATCCCTCAAGAGCGCCTTTTCTGAGAACGGCGTCTTTTGCCGCTTTTGCGGCAAACCGTGCCCTTTGGGCAAGAAGGATTTTCCCGATAATCTCCTTGGCATCACGCGGATTTTCTTCGAAATAGACATCAAGTGCCTTATTCACCGTTGTCTGAACGACTGATTGTACTTCTGAGTTACCGAGCTTCCCTTTGGTCTGACCTTCAAACTGTAAGTCGTTTGACGGCATCTTGACATATACCACTGCCGAAAGTCCTTCTTTGATATCATTTCCCGAAAAACTTTCTTTAAAATCTTTTTCCGCAAGTACTTTTCTTGCATAATCATTGATCGATTTTGTCAGTGCGGTACGGAACCCGGTAAGATGAGTTCCGCCTTCAACGGTATTGATCACGTTGACGAACGTATGAACATTTTCAATCAGCGAGTCATTAAACTGTACCGCTACTTCTACCTCAATATCTCCTTCACCGCTTTTGATTTTGATAGGATCATGTAGAACTTTCTTACCTTTATTCATGTCCCGGATAAGCGAAAGAATTCCGCCTTCGAAATAGTACGCTGAGCGGTCATGTTCCTTTTTGTTTTCTATTCTAAAAAACACATGCGGGATAAGATAAGCTTTTTCCTTGATTTGCTTTTTAAATTTCGGATAATTAATTTCTGTCGTCTCCTTAAATATTTCCGGATCAGGTTTAAAAGATACAGCAGTTCCTGTTTCAAACGGCATATGAAGCATCGATTCAGGCACGGCTTTCGTATCATAAGCCGGTACTCCGCGATGGTATTCCTGCCTATATACTTTACCGTCACGTTTGACTTCGGCGATCAGGTGTTCTGAAAGTGCATTAACTACGGAAGCACCTACGCCGTGAAGTCCTCCTGACACCTTGTATGCACCCTGTCCGAATTTACCTCCGGCATGAAGCATTGTCATGACCAATTCAAGAGCGGATTTATTGTATTTTGAGACTTTTTCTACAGGAATTCCCCGTCCGTCATCAAAAACGGTAAGATATCCGTTTTCTTCGACGACTACGTGAATATTCTTGGCATAGCCTGCAAGAGCTTCATCGATACCGTTATCAACGATTTCATTCAGGGAGTGGTTTACACCTGCCTGGCTTGTCGTGCCGATGTACATGCCCGGGCGTTTTCGTACCGGATCAAGACCTTCAAGTACTGTAATAGATTCCGCACCGTAGTTTTGTTTTGTATCGTTTTTAGGCATATATGTATGTATTTGTTTAAGAAGTTAAAAAAAGATTATAACATAATACCGCGTGGAATTGTAGCAGTCAAGGCTACAATTTCCCATAAAAAAACCGTCCGTTTTTGTGAAACGGACGGCTGGTCTTGTCATGCTGAATCTGTCACCAAGAAGGTGAGCTTCAACATTCTTTCTTTGTCAGTTCCTGATACCTTATTGATCACTTCGTGACAAGTTCAGGATGACAAGAGGAATAGTTACTATCCCTCTTGTCATTTAAGTTCAACAGTTGCGCCTGCGGCTTCAAGTTTTGCTTTTGCTGCTTCGGCTTCTTCCTTTTTGACATCTGTCAAAAGTTCTGCTGGTGCTGATTCGACCATTTTCTTTGCATCCATAAGTCCGAGATCCTGTTTGATTTCGCGGACTGCTTTAATGACTGCAAGTTTCTGATCTCCTGCTGCTGTGATGACAACGTTGAATGTTGATTTTTCTTCTGCAGGTGCTGCTTCAGCTGCGCCGGCTGCTGCTGGTGCTGCTGCCATCATAGGCATAGCTGAGACACCGAATTTTTCTTCAAGATATTTTGCAAGGTCTGCCATTTCGACGACTGTAAGCCCTTCGATACTGTCTGCAATCTTCTGAAGTTTGTCATTCAATGTTACTTCATTTTTTGTTTCTTCTGCCATGTATTTCTTGCACCTCCTCTCAATGATATGAGTAAATAGTAAAAAATGCTGTTAGCCTTGTTTTGCTTTTGCGTTCAAAACATACACAAACTTCTGCATGGGATTCTTGATTGCGCGTGTTGTTCGTACCATCGGATTCTTCATTGCACCGAGAAGTTTCGCGACCAATTCATCTCGGCCGGGAAGTTGTGCTAATTTTTTCATTCCTTCTGCATCATATGCATTGTTTTCGATAAGTCCGAACTTGAATGAAAAAGATTCATTATCTTTTGCTTTATTAAAATATGATTTGAGAGCATCGGCCCAGTCTCCTTTGAACATGATGACAGCGCTTTTTTGCTTCAAGGGGAAATGATTATCACGTACCTTCCGATATTCTTTACTTTCTTCAGAAAGTTTATTTACTGCTTTTTCAAATAATGTATTCTTTACTACCTGCAGTTTTGCATCTTTCTTTTTCAAATCCTTTCGAAGTGCTTCAAGGTCTTTGTGAGTAGTTTTTTCAAACTGGATAAGAGCAAAGTTATTTGCGTTTGTGAGGACATCGATCACAGAAGAGACGATCCCTTTCTTTTGAGTGTTTACCATATGTGTATCACTTGTTCCCGATACTATCGGGACCCTACCTGAGGATTTACTATCAATTTCTTGATGACCGCAGGTCCTGGTGACTTATAATTAGAGTTACTATTGTAATAGACTATATGTCTATTTGCAAGCCAAATCTTTAGGATTCGCTCAAAAGTTCTTTCAAACTTTTGGTCGAACGATCCTGAGAGGTTTGCTTTTTTGATTTTTTGGAAGCCATCTGCGCTTTGTATTTTTTTGCTTCCTGCTCTTTTTTCAAGAATTTATCTACAGTTCCTTTTGTATCAAGGAAACGCTGTTCCCCGGTATAGAAAGGATGACACTTGGAGCATACCTCAACCGAGATCGAACTCTTGGTAGAGCCCGTAGTAAAAGTATTGCCACAAGAACATGAAACTGTGACATCTTCAAAATATTTTGGATGAATCTGTGTTTGCATAGAAATTTTATTATACCATGTAATCCCGATTTCTCAACAAGAATTTACGGCATTATCTCGGCATTGCAGCAAAAACCTTCTCCCATTTTCCCTGATCAATAATATCTTCAAGGTTGTGGAAACTTTTGTTGATTCTGTGATCGGTGAGTCGGCTTTGAGGGAAGTTATAGGTGCGAATCTTCTCGGCACGCTCACCCGTACCGATATCCTTAACATATGAGAACATGAGTCCCTTTTTTTTCTCTTCTTCAAGCTGATAAAGCTTTCCGGCAAGTAGTTCGAGTGCAATTTGTCTGTTTGCCTGTTGTGTCCGCTCCTGACTTGAAGTCACCACAACACCGGTTGGCTTATGGGTAAGCCTGACAGCTGATGCAACTTTATTGACATTTTGACCTCCGTGCCCGCCTGCCCGGAAAAACTGCCAGTCAAGGTCTCCTTGATTGATATGGACTTCACTTTGGGAAATCTGGGGAGTTACAATAATGACAGCTGTTGAAGTATGAATTCGGCCTCTTTTTTCGGTTGTCGGAATCCGCTGAACTCTGTGTACTCCGGTTTCGTTTTTAAAGAAATTAAAGGCATTCGGGCCTTTAATACGAATGATGTTCTCTTCGATAAACTGGGTTTTCATACCGTTCTTCTCCGCAAATTTCGCGTATGATACAAGTAGTTCTCTGCCCCAGATTTTTGATTCGTCACCTCCCGCACCTTGTGCGGCTTCGATAATTACTATATCTGCGTTTATATTCATTTGCTATTTAAAACTTCTATAGCTTCTTTGAAGTCTACCTTTTTCTCTTCTCCTGTTTCCAAGTTCTTTATAGTGACTTTATTTTCCTTTGCTTCGTCAGGTCCGATAATTATAACAAACGGGATATTTTTGGAGTCTGCATACTTGAATTGTTTTCCGATTTTATCGGTAGTTGTAGGTATTACTTCAGTATTAATTCCCTGCTCGCGAAGTTTCGTTGCAACTTCTAACGCATTGGATGCAAGCATTTCGTCAAAAATCGAAATAAGTACTTTTGTGCCGTTCTCAAGTCTCGGCAAAAGCTGCAGTTTTTCAAGAACCTCAACAGTTCGATCAAAACCGACGGCAAAACCGATGGCAGGAATCTGTGGCCCGCCGAGATCGGAAATGAGATTGTCATAGCGTCCTCCGCCTCCGACGGAACCGCTTCCGTATTCCGGGATTATGCCTTCAAAAATAAGCCCGGTGTAATAATCCAGTCCGCGGGCCTGATATGGCTGGAACTCAAATACATCTTTCGGAACTCCTAATTTTTGAGCCTGGGTTACAATGACCTGTAGGTTTATCGGCAATTTTGTCTCGTTCAGGTTTTTCAGTAAAAGTTGAGCATTTTCCTTCGGCAATCCTTTTTTCATCAGTTCTTCGATGACTCCCTCTTCCTGAATTTTGTCCAGTTTATCAATTGTTTGAATAATCGAAAGTGTTGAAAGCGTAGATGATTCAAAAGGTTTTATGGTTTCAAATAGTGTCTGTCTGTCATTTACACGGATAATGAAGCTGTCAAAGCCAAGTTCTTTATATACCTGATAGAAAACGGCAAGTATTTCCGCGTCGGCTACAGAAGAATTTGATCCGAAAATATCGCAGTCACATTGGGTAAATTCACGAAATCGTCCGGCTTGTGTATTTTCCGCTCTAAATACATTTTGAATTTGATATCTGCGAAAATATTTCGGGAGGCTGTTTTCGTATTGTGAAAGAAATCGGGCTGTAGGGACGGTCTGATCGTATCGAAGACCCACAGGACGACCTCCTTTGTCCTGAAAGGTATACATCAGTTTATCTGCCTCTTCTCCGTATTTTCCCTGAAGTACAGCGGCATATTCCAGTGTCGGTGTTTCAATAGGATCAAATCCGAAGCGTTCAAAGACTCGTTTGATTTTTGCCGTGACGTAATCCCGTTTACGTTTTTCTTTCGGCAGAAAATCACGAAAACCTTTGAGTGTTTGGAGTTTGATTTGTTGGTTTGCCATGAAGTTATTATACACGCTTAGATGGTATTTCCAGAAAAGAAACGTCATACCCGTATATTTCTTGTGGCGATGAAAGAAAATTACTCTTCGTATGCTTCAAGAGTGAGTGTGACTTCACGGGTATCGCCGTCTCTCCAGACAGTGAGTGTGACGGTATCTCCAACTCTCTTGCGAAGGATAGCTCGAGCGAGACTGTCATCACGGCTACCGTCTATCTCTGTACCGTCAATGCTTGTGATGATATCATCTGCCTCGATACCCGCTATGTCAGCAGGTGAATCCGGAACGACGCTATCAACATATGCTCCCTCGACGATATCATTTTGCTCTGCCGTTTCCTGATCGACCATCGAGTATCGGACACCGATGTAGGGCCTTTCAAATGATCCCCCTTGAGATTCAAAGGTATCAAGAAGCTCCTTGACAACATTGACGGGAATAGCAAATCCGATATTTTGTCCTTGGCTTGATACTGCGGTGTTTACTCCGATCACTTGTGCAGCAGAGTTCAGAAGCGGTCCTCCGGAGTTTCCGGGACTGATTGCTGCATCAGTTTGGATTACGCTATCCAGCCTTTCAACGAACCCTTCGTAGGGAGAACCTGCGGTGATACCTCGACCCAGGCCTGACACGACACCTGTTGTTATTGTATTCTGAAACTCACCCAGAGGTGTGCCGATCGCGATTGCCAGTTGTCCCAGCTTGAGTTTTGATGAATCTCCCAAAGGAAGTGGTGTCAAACCGCTTGCATCAATTTTAAGAATCGCAAGATCATTCAGAGGATCACGGTATATATTAGTCACTTTGTATTGTTCCTGGTCGTTGGTGAGGACTGAATATTCTGCTTCAGTTTCGAGTACTACGTGTTTGTTTGTGATAACAATTCCGTCCTCAGAAACAATGAAGCCGCTTCCTATATTCTGTTCGATAGTTTCCGATTCGCCGGGTGTCTCTCTGAAAGGAGAAAACGGATCAAAAGGATCAATCTGTATACGGCTTCGTCCTTGTCGTGTTACCTTGATTCCGATCGTTACAACGGATGGGAGAGCTCTGTCAACAACGTCAATAATTGCTGATTCTTCACTTACAACTCTGATTTCCTGTTCTTCTTTCTTTTCCTGGCCGGGAAGAGTTGGAGCATTATTGAAAAGAGAGGAAAAGAATGATGAATCCTGAATCGGCTCGTAATGCTGTAAGGCTGCTATGCCTAAAATGATCACAGAGAGTAGGATTATCAGTCCTTTAACAGATATATTTCGTTTTATTTTTTCCATACGGATAAGCTAAAACTATTATTCTTTTGCTGCGGTGATCTCGAGTGCTTTCTTGAGTTGATCATCAGTCTCAGTTGTCACCGTATTGCCTTCTTCGACTTCATTTTCGACTTGAACTTCCGGTTCGATACCTTTTCCGTTGATCCATTCACCGTTCGGCAAAATCCATTTTGCAATAGTCACGTGGAGTCCTGCACCTTCCTGCAGATCAAGAGCTTCCTGTACTGATCCTTTTCCGAAACTCTTTGCTCCGACAAGAGTCGCTCGACCGTGATCACGGAGCGCGCCGGCCAGGATTTCGGATGCTGAAGCTGAACCTTGATTGATAATAACGGTCAAAGGAATATCAAGGAGAATTCCAGTTCTTTTTGCCGTGTAGACGCGATCATTGGTATTGGTCGTCTCCTGCTTGACAACGGTCTTCCCTTTTTCGATAAATTCAGATGCGATGTATACTGCGCTTTCCAGGTATCCTCCCGGATTTCCCCGCACGTCAAGTATCATTCCTTGTATTTCTCCGGACTGATATTTCTCGCTTATTTCACGGGCAGCTTTATCCCATTCAGAGTTGGTCGTATCTCCGAACTGATTCAACCGTAGATGTGCAATAGTTTTGCTTCCTGATTTTTCATAGGAGAGCTCAATTGAAGGAACTTTGATTTCCTGGCGTGTGATAGCAATGTCCAGTTCTTTGTCTCCGCGTAAGACAGTAAGCGTCACTTCCGTATTTTCTTCACCACGAATCTTTGAAACAGCTTGAGCCAGTGTCCATTTTTCGGTAGATTCTCCGTCAACTTTGGTGATAACGTCTCCTGACTTCAAACCGGCAGATTCAGCGGGAGAATCTTTCAATGGGGAGACGACAACAATTCTTCCGTCTTTCAGGCCGAGCTGAGCGCCGATACCCTGGAATTTCCCGCCCAAGTCATCTTTTGATTGTTGATTTTCTTCAGGTGTGAGGAAAAATGTATACGGATCGTCGACTGATGCAACCATCCCTTTAATTGCTCCGTAGTACATTTGCTGAGGGTCCAGTTTTGAATCGTCGATATACTTTTCTTCAAGCTTTCCCCATGTATCCCAAAACAGACTGAAATCGATATTCTCACCGTCAGCGTTCTTAGCCGTCGAATTCGTAGCATTAAAAATTGTATAGGAAGACTGTGCTCTGGCATCTTTTTTGATTTGCCATTCTGCA
This sequence comes from uncultured Gammaproteobacteria bacterium, assembly GCA_964394215.1. Taxonomy (GTDB): domain Bacteria; phylum Patescibacteriota; class Microgenomatia; order UBA1406; family GWC2-37-13; genus UBA1450. Next base: position 16,917 of record CAYMVU010000002.1, on the reverse strand, counting down.
TATTTATACCCTGAACCGAATAAGAAAATACCGATTGATAGGTACAAGAGGACATCAGTTAATTTTTTGTTTTTTATCATCATGAAGATTATTCGTAAAAATATAACGTGTTTTCTTCCGGCCCAACGATAACGAATGGATACCGCTTAGATAGTATAGTCTCGAAATCCTCAGGTTTGTGGAGAATAATTTGCGTAAGTGCCATTGAAGGAATTTTTCTTACAGAAATTATACCGAGTGCCCCGAGAGCTTCTATTTTGCTGTGATCCATGGGATTGAGGTCTTCTGTAACTATGCATTTACCGTTAATATCATCTTCTACAATCATACTGCTGCCGTCATTTGAGTTGTAAAACAATTCGGCACCGATATAATCAATCGGCTCGGCTGTTTCCGCTTTGTGTGCATTTTTCACTTTGAGATCAAGATAACCGTCATAGATGGCTTCCACTTCTCCTGTGAAAAAACAATGCAGCATGTCTGAATCTTCGCTGTTTTGCTCAACGATGAGTGAACCTTCAACATGATTTATTTCTTTGAGTATTCCGTCGATCTGGCTGAGATATCGTTTCGAACCGAACATACTTTTATCCTCTGCCAGAAGATCTCCCTGCGTGATGCGGTCTCCGATTGTTTTTTTAAGTTTCAGAAATATCTTATCAGGAGAGAATCTCATGATTTCGGCTATGGGAATCTGTATGGTTTTCTTACCTCGACGCTTGAGAAGAGGCGTGGTAAAATCCACTCTCTGACCGGCTTCAATAAGCATCTCCGAACTTTGAGGAATCTTCACAGGTACTTTCATGTGAAAGATTATAGCAGTTATTTTGATCCCTGATAAGAGGTATATGGGATAAGTGCAAGATAGCGAGCGTACTTTATGTGTTTAGAAAGAGCTCTCTGATGTTTTGCACAAATGCCGCTTTTTTCCCGACTGACGATTTTCTTACGAGGTGTCAAAAATTTTTCAAGATTTTCGACGTCCTTGTAATCCGGGTCGATACTATATTTGCAGTAAAAGCACTTCATATTGATATGTTAAATACTAATTTAGAACGGAATATCTTCAGGATTGACATCTTCATCATTCGAGTTTGCGTTACTCTTTGACTCTTGGTTCTCTGACTCCGGAGCGGGAACTTCTTCGGAATCACTTCCCTGATCATCCTGATCTGTCTGACTGTCTCGTCGGCCGTCACTAAAAACGATAAAGTCATCCAAAACAATTTCTGTAATATGTCTTTGCTGGCCGTTCTTATCAAGGTAATCACGATATGTGATTCGTCCTTCCAGATACACTTTTCTTCCTTTTGTCAGCAGTTTGCTACAAAGTTCTGCAAGCTTCTGCCATGCAACGATGCGATGATACTGAGCTTCTTCTTTGGTCTGTCCGTCAGCTGTGGTCCATGAACGGTTTGTTGCAACTCCAAAAGTACAAACAGCTGTGTTATTCGGGGTATATTTCAATTCAGGGTCGCGTGTAAGGTTTCCGAGTAAGGTTACTTTATTGATTGATCTGCTTGACATAATTCTTGTTTAAATGGTAATGGCTAAATCCCTGGATTACGCTGTTTCTTCTTCACTCTTTTCTTCTTTCGTATCTTTCTTGGTTTCTTTTTTCACAGCCTTCCTTTTCGGTTTTGTCTTCACTTCATCCTGTGAAAGGAATAGGTATCTTATAAGAATATTTTCGTAATTAAGTTTTGTTTTAAACTCATCAAGTTTGCTCGCGTCTATTTGAATAGTCCATGTGTAGTACTCCGCTGCGGTTTTTTTATTTATGGGAAAAGCAAGAAGTCTTTTTCCCCATGCCTGTTCCTGAATTCTTTTTCCGGAAAAAGATGTTAACATTTCTTCAAGTTTTTTCAGAGTTTTTGGATCTTCAACGAGGAAGGTTAGTTCGTAGTTACTCATACTGGTTTCGATAAAGCGCTATTTTTGCTTTTTCAACTGTAATTTAATAATAAGTCATATAATAGTAATATTATGACGAGAAATCAAGCATAATTATACCATCCCGGATCTAAATTACAATATACTCATGCGATATAAGACAATTATTGTTCCAATTTTTTTATTTCTACTCATAGCTCTTGTAATATATACCCGTTTCGTCGGACTGGATTGGGGACTTCCCTATCCGATGCACCCTGATGAGCGAAACATGGTAATCTCAATTCTGCAGCTGGATTGTAAAACAATAGTGTTTCAGGAATGCTTTAATCCTCACTTTTTTGCGTACGGACAGTTCCCGTTGTATCTCACATTCATTATTTCCATGCTGGTTCAGCCTCTGCTTGGCGAGTTTGACGTTTTGCATTTTGAGACCGTCACAATTGCGCTTCGATCCGTTTCAGCCATAGCTTCTCTTATCATGGTGTTCTATCTGTATAAGATACTGGCTCATTTGTTCCGATTGACGGGACTGCAGTCAGTTATGACTGTGTTACTTCTGACATTTATTCCGGCTTTTATACAGTTTTCCCATTACGGTACGACCGAGTCACTTCTTATGATGTTTGCCAGTGTATTGATATATTATTCACTCCTCTTTGTTGATCATAAAATGGAAACGGGCAAGTATGTAAGAGTGATTGGCATACTGCTGGGTTTGGCATTTTCTACTAAAATTTCGGCAGGTTTATTCGCTTCTGTGCCGTTTTTTGCCTTGCTGTTGCGCATGATTGAAGAGAAATCGTGGAGCAATTTCGGCAGATACTGGTTTGCGCTCATGAAAATAGCAGCGTTTTCAATTGTGTTTTTTATTATTACATCCCCTTTCAATATAATTGACTGGGAAGGTTTTGTTCACTCGATGAATTATGAATCAGCTGTGGGACTAGGGATATATAAAGCTTTTTATACCAGGCAGTTTGAATTTACTATTCCGTTTTTGTTTCAGTTTGTAAAGATATTTCCCTATACGCTCGGTTGGCCGATGTACATACTTTCATTGCTCGGATTCTTATTGTTGCCATGGGGAAAGCACTATAATCTACTTCGGTTGGTATTTTTGACACTTTTTATTCCGAATGCTTTTATGTATGCAAAATGGACAAGGTTTATTGCTCCTGTATTTCCGATTGCAGTACTTCTTGGTGTATCTTTTTTCTATACATTGATTCAATTACTGCCGAAGATTGCAAAACCGCTTTTGATTACGGGTACGCTCGTGAGTATTGTTCCTGGAATGGCATATCTGACTATTTATCAGACTCCTGACATCCGTTTTGTAGCTTCCCGTTGGATGTACGAGAATATTTCTTCCTCGACAAGTATTCTTGCAGAAACGGCAAATGTTGTTGATGTTCCGATCCCGAGCGATCTTGTTGATCCGGAAACGGTATACAATACCCGACTTCATCCGATTTCTTTTAATTTTTACGAACTGGACAACAATCCTGATCTTTCTGAAGAACTCAAAACCAGTGTAGCAATATCTCCGTATATTTTTGTTCCTTCCCGACGGATTTTTTGGAATCATACCTGCTATGTTGCTGATCGTGAAGAAATCGTTTATAAACCGTACGACTCGATACTGAGCGGATATGAAAATGATCGCTGCAGCAAACTTACTCAGATGTACCCGCTTCTCAATATCTATTATGAAGCTTTGTTTGAGCACCAGCTTGGATATGAAAAAGTAGCTGAGTTTACATCCTTCCCCCGTATTGAGTTTTTTGGCCGAACAATCATTGAGTTCCCCGATGAAGCCGCCGAAGAGACATGGACTGTATTCGATCACCCGGTGATACGTGTCTATAAACGGGTGGATTCTCAGTAAGATCTCGTTGACTTCCCTGCCCGATATGCCATAATGATAGTACTATGAAAAAACAATTACTGTTAATCCTAACCCCCATTGTCCTTATTTTTGTTTTTGTTTTTTTGATGAGTTTTTTCAGGATAGGTATTCCGGTACAGGTCACGCAGAACATGACAACGACTGAACTCTCTGTCACCGGTGAAGGAAAAGTTGATATAGTTCCGAATACGGCGACTGTAGATGTCGGTGTGCGTGTTAACAAAGCAGCAACGGTTGATGCTGCCCAGTCACAGATCAATGATACGAACAATGCCATTATTGCTGCAATGCAAAAACTCGGTATCGAAAAACAGAATATTAAAACTTCCAATTACTCTGTCTATCCCTCGTATGATTATTCCAACGGCAGTGATGAAATCACAGGTTATGACGGCAATGTGACCCTGAGTATTAAAACAAAAAATGTAGATCAGATTTCACAGGTAATATCTGCAGCTACTGAAGCAGGGACCAACGAAATCCAGAATACTCGATTTGAAGTAGAAGATCCTGCAACCTATCGTGCAGAGGCTCGAAAAAAAGCTATCGATAACGCAAAGGAAGAAGCACAAAAGCTCGCGCAAGAACTGGGTATCAAACTCGGAAAAGTCGTTAATGTTGTCGAACATACCTCTTCCGGAAACGATGTGTATCCGTATATGGCTGAAAGAGCTCAGGGATTGGGCGGTGGTGGCGGTGCCAGTTTCGAACCCGGATCACAGACAATTACTTCCGTCGTAACACTGTATTTCGAGAAGAGATAACAGTTTATACAACAGCTACAGCTGCATGTGATCTTTGAGCACGGCCTTCTGTGGTAATCTGATCGTCATTCTGTCTGATGAGTGTGATTCCCAATGATTCCAGCCCGCCGTTACGCTTAAATGAATGCGGATCAATAACAAATATCATTCCCTGATCATCTTTGAAAATCGAAACCGAGTAACAGGGGCCGGGATATATCGCATCTTTTTCTCTCTTAGGTGAAAGCCCTCTTAAGATGCCGCGATGGGATTTTGTTAAAAATTCACGCTCCAATGGGTCCGTCAAAGCATCAAGATATTGTTTTACTTCTTCTTCAGGACGAAGAGTATATGGCTCTCTCCAGTGGCTTGCTGCAACCGCATCGTAGTTTGCGACTGAGGTGCTGAAGATCTGTCGGTGTAGATCTTTACAGAGCGTATCGATATCAATCATCGACTGTGCCAAATCCTCCGGCTGCATATACGGCATTCGGGCGACTACCCCGTTGAAGTTATATCGATACATTTGCTCCTCTTCAGGAGTGAGTATCCGTGCATATTGAAGAGCATTCATATCGTCCGGATGATCTGTACGCATCTTTTCAAACTCGTGAATAAAATATTGTTCCCTCAGTCTGTCTCCAGGCTCTCTCAATCGACTGTCTCCGTGATCGGTGGGTGTTAATATCTCAGGCGGCAGTGTTGTGCAGTGGATATGCCAGTTCCGCCATGACATTGATGGAGCTTTTACATCACGTCTTCCGTAATAGATGTTGTAGCATGCGACGGAATCAGGGTTGTTCAGAAATGTATCCATTTGTTTTGCAGCTGCGACAGTAGCTTCTTTCGGAGTATTATTGGGTTTTGCATACTCATCACCAAGATCGAATGTCAGCATGTAGTGTACTCCATCACCCGCTTCAGGTACATATTGATTAGTCGGAAAAACCGCATAAGCCTGATCATCAAGAGGCTCTATCCATCCTTCACCCGTTTGTTGCTCTTCAGCCATTACCTGCCACATGGCATCAGGGCGATCATTAATTTGGCGAAGCAAAGGGAGTTTGTCAGAGTTCAGGGGAGGGTTGCTTACTGTGAGAAAATATCCTCGAGCTGGTTGTGCTTCTAAAACATGACTCATTAGTAGAAATTGTATCTTACTTCATCCTTACATTCATCTTTACAACAGCGCTTTTAAGTATTATATGTGTATATTTTGTAGCTCTTTTTAATTGGTAAAAACTTCGTTATACTGATTTATATGAACCTAAAACGATTCTTTAGTCCCCGATCGGTTGCGATTATTGGAGTATCTGAAAATGAAAAGAAAGTAGGACATCTGGTTGCGCAGAATATGCTTAAACAGGGCTATTCGGGAGACATGTACTTCATACATCCTTCAGGCGGTGAAATCCTGGGTAGAACAACCTTGACATCACTCAAAGAAGTACCGAATGCAGTAGATTTGGTAATCATGGCAGTTCCTGCTTCCGTTGCAGTCCCCTATCTTGACGAGGTTGCGGCAAGCGGGTGTCGCAATGTTGTGATGTTTGCTGCCGGATTTGGTGAAACCCATTCTCCTGAAGGTGACAAAATGGAAGAAGCTTTGCAGCAAAAACTCAAAGAACATGACATAACCTTACTCGGCCCGAACTGTATCGGGTATATCAATACTCATATCGGAGTGAATGCGACATTTTTCAGTCATGTTGCGCCAAAAGGAAATATCGGGGTTATTTCACAGTCCGGTGCACTCGGAACGGCGTTTCTTGATTATGTAGCGGCAAAAACGCACATAGGTCTTTCACATTTCATCAGTCTGGGTAATAAAAGCGCGCTGAACGAATCAGATTGTTTGGATTATCTTCTCAATGATTCGATGACGGACGTAATCGGGATGTATTTGGAAGACGTCATAGACGGTGGTTTATTTTTGAAAAAACTTCATGAAACGACTCAGAAAAAACCGGTTGTTATTCTGAAATCAGGAAAAACACGAGAGGGTTCAAAGGCAGCGATGTCTCATACCGGAAGTATGGCCGGTGATGATGAGGTGTTTGACGCAGCCATGCGACAAGCGGGAGCTCTTCGTGCGGATTCATACGCGGAGTTTGAGATGCTTCTCAAGTTGTACAGTCTTGATGCCGTTCCGGCAAACAGGAATATTCTGGTCCTTTCAAATGCGGGCGGAATGGGAGTTCTTCTTACTGATGAGCTGATTTCACAAGGACTTCATCTGGTCACCGTTTCTGAAGAGACAACGGCAAAACTGGCAAAGGCTTTTGAGGATACCAAGAAAATCACGGTTCACAATCCTATTGATCTTCTCGGTGATGCAAGTGCATTTGACTACAAAAAGGCGATCAATCTGACAATGGAAGAGAAAGATATCGGAGCGATAATTGTCCTTCTGACTCCGCAGGCAAATACTGAGATTTTGGAAACGGCCCATGTATTACGTGATGTGTATCATTCATTTAAATACAAGCCGATTTATCCGATTTTCATGGGAAAAGATACTGTGTCGCCGGCACACAAATATCTTGAGCAGGAAGGAATCGCAAGTTTCCGTTACTTCTCTCCTCTGCCGAAAGCCTTGAAAAAGATTCTCGAAGCAAAAGAGTCTGCAAGGACAAAGATTATGGAAGTGAGCCCTCCCGACTACTCTCTTCCCGTCCAGTCCCGCATTCGTGACGTGCAGATCCTGTTTGCAGAGAATCGCGGAAAGAAGTTCCTGAGTCAGCATGATGCGATTTCGCTTTTGTCCTGGAGCGGCATTCCTTCTGCCAAAACCTATCTTGCTGTTTCTCCGGAAGACCTTCAGACGGTTGTGAAGGAAGAAGGTTTTCCGCTGGTTGCTAAGATTGCGTCAGACAAGATCACCCACAAGACTGAGGTAAAAGGAGTCATCACCGGTATCACCGTCATGGAAGAGCTGCATAATGCGTTTGATTCGATGCGGGCAGTTGGCGGGAAAGGTTCGGGCTGCTATTTACAAAGGCAGTACTCAGGACACGAGCTTATTATCGGTTCAAAAAAAGATATTACTTTCGGAACAATTGTATTGGTCGGTCTGGGAGGGATTTATGCTGAGCTCTTACATGAAGCAATTGAGCTTGTGTATCCTTTCACATACGAACAATTCACGATTGCTCTTAAAAAATTAAAACTATACCGACTGACTGAAGAGTTCCGTAACATGCCGCCGATTGATTCGAAAAAACTATATGATATCGCACTTCGTGTCGGGCTTTTGGTTGATATGTTCACTCAAATAAAGGAGATAGATATCAACCCGCTTATTGCATCGGGAGAGACAGTTGTTGCAGTAGACGGAAGAGTAATTCTGTCTGACTAACTGCAATGTTCGTACGGACAAAGGACTGCATTGCAGCAAACTTTTTCACCGCGAAGAAGTTTGAGGATCCGATTATAGTTTCTCAGAAGTGACCCCTTCAAATACCAGAGGTCGTTTTTTTTTAGTGTTTTTTTCAGAATATCTGCCGCTTCAAAAACATCCTTTGCATATGCGATTTTGTCTTTCGGAAAACCACGTTTTATTGCCTCTTCCATGGTGTGTTTTCTTAACGGTCCGATACAAAGGACGAAATCAAAGTGCATCGCGGCGATCTGTTTGCCTGTTTTTCGATGTTCTTTTTCCGGCTCGGCAAGCTCACCCATTTCTCCGATGACGGCGATCTTCCGGCCTTTTTTATACTGCATGAGTTCCATACTTTCCAGTCCGGCTTGTGTGCTACCGGGACTGGCACGGAGGGAATCGTTAAGAAGTACGGTACCGAGAGGTCCTTCTTCAATACTCATGCGTCCGGGTAAAGGTTTCATATTTTTTACAGTCTTCACAAACGCGTCGGTAATATCGTGTTCCGGCACGGCAGCACGGACCATGAGATAAGCGTTCATAATGTTATAAAAATGAAAGGCTCCGATCAGTCCGGTTTTCATTTCAATCGCCCGTGATGTGTTCATGTCATTCAGATAACATACGGCGGAAGTACCGTCAGGTGTCAGTTTGATTGATTTCGGATCCGTCCACATGGTGCAGTCCGATGTCATCCCAAACCATTGTACAGATGCCTGTGTATACTTCTCCATTCCTTTTGTGTATTCGTTGTCATGATTGAGAACTGCAATCCCGTCTTTCGGCAGATGTTCAATTATTTTTCGCTTTTCTTTGATAAGTGTTTCGAGTGATCCCATATGTTCCTCGTCAGTATGAACGGCTGAAATACCGGTTACAGAAGCAATGGTGGGACTGGCTATTTCGTGATGCCTGTCCATTTCCCCGGGGTGATCGATGCCGAGTTCCCATACGACATACTTTGTCCAGGGTGTGACTTTGAGAGCTGTTATCGGGACATTGAATGTCGTATCAAGATTGACATCGGTTCGGACTGTAGGGCCAAACTGTTCCAGTACCTGAGTTACAAGTCCGGTTGTGTTGGTTTTCCCCTGGCTTCCGGTGATCGCAAGCTGTACCGGATGCATTTGGTCCAACCATGTTCGGGCAAGCCTGCGTTTGATGCTGTGATAGATTTTTTTTACCCCCGTCGGTTGATATGACATATTATTTTTTCTTGATCTTGTATCCTTCGGATGAATCCTCAATCAGATATCCTTCTTTTTCGATTTTCTCCCGTAATTCATCTGATTTTTGGAAATCTTTTGCTTTCCGTGCTTTCTGTCTTTCCTCAGCAAGATCTTTTACGGCATCCGGTATTTCAACTACGATGGAGATCTGCTGATCGACCTGCAATCCCAGTATCTCATCTGCAATCTGAAGTAGATAGAGTTTGTCTGCATTCGGCACATCATTTGACCGAAGCATATACCAGAGATTTCCTAAAGCTGTTGTGACATTCAGATCGTTTGCAATATTGCTTTCAAACTGTTCAAGGAAAAAAAGCGCGCCGCCTGAGAGATTATCCCGATTATCTACGCGGTTTTCACCTGCTAATTCTTCAAGCTCATGATAGATCTGGTGAAGTTCGTCAAATGAGCTGTTGGAAGCTTTGGCTGCTTCCCAGGTAAAGTTCATCGGTTTGCGGTAATGTGCCTGCATGAAAAAAAGTCTTAAAGATAGAGGGTTAATTTCATGTTCTTCGATATCTTTCAGAGTATAAAAATTTCCTTTTGATTTACTCATTTTCTCTCCGTTCACCTGCAAAAAAGCATGATGGACCCACCATTTCACAAACGGTTTATCCGTTGCGGCCTCAGACTGTGCAATCTCATTTTCATGATGTACGGGAATATGATCAATTCCTCCCGTGTGGATGTCAATAGTCTCTGATTTAAGACCTTTCATACTCATGGCGCTACACTCGATGTGCCAGCCCGGGAAACCGTCACCCCACGGACTTTCCCAGTGCATGGTATGATCCGCAAATCTTCCCGTTCTTTTGAACCAAAGGGCAAAATCTGCCGGATTTTTTTTGCCGGAATCAACGTATACTTCCTCGCGTACTGCCTGTTTTTTTTCATCCAGTTTCTGTCCGGAAAGTTTTCCGTAATCTGCAAATTTTGTCACGTCAAAATACAATGCTTCTTCTGTCTCATATGTATAACCCTTTTCTTCAAGTTTTTTGATGATAGAGATCATTTCTTCAATATTTTGTGTTGCATGGAGGACCTTGATATCACTCTTTACGATGTTGAGCGTGCTCATCGTATGCCAAAATTGTTCTTCATATTCTTGAGCGACATCCCAGACTGTCTTTCCCCGTTTTGCTGCTCCTTTTTCAAGCTTATCTTCTCCTGAATCATCATCTCCGGTGAGATGTCCGACATCAGTGATATTCATCACATGATGGACGTCGTATCCGAAGTAAATCAATGCGTGCTTCAGTACATCATCCATGACGTATCTTCTCATATGTCCGATATGAGTGTCGTCGTACACGGTCGGCCCGCAGGAGTACATAGTAATGTTGGATTTTTCAAATGGCGGAGGAAGTTGTTTTTTGTCACGGCTCATTGTATCGTAGAGTTTCATATTAGATATTATAAAGGCTTTGAGGTTACAATGCTATATCCTATCGGTGTTATAATGTGTACATGTTTGATCGAATCAAAACATCTCTTCAAGAAAATGAAATTTTTCGCATCGTTTTTGTCGGCGACTCCCTTACTTCTACCGAATGGGTACATCCGAATTGGCGGGAAGTTGTTGAATACGCATTGAAAGAAAAATTTACTGATGACCTTGGAGACTGGAAAATCCCTTCATGGAATATCCGTACAATCAATTCGGGAATGGACGGAGCGACAACAAGAGATGTTCTGGAACGTTTGGAAGACTATGTCTTTCAATATAACCCACAGTTAGTCATGCTTATGATCGGCGGGAACGACAAGTATTTTCTTGAAAGATCGGAAACGAAAAAGAATCTGGCAACAATCATCTCTCAAGTCACATCAAAGAATATTGCTCTCGCACTTTCGACGGATCCGGCCCTTTACAATAAAGAACATGATAAAAAAGATGAGGACCTACGTCAGATTGTTCGTTCTTATAGAGATGATGTTGCTGTGTTTACAGACCTACACGAAAAAGCAAAGGAGTTTCCTTTGAATGATTTTTTTACGTATGTCTGTGAATCCGGGAATGAGGATGCGGGTATCAAACCCGGGGAAACTGACTTCCTTCATCCCAATGTAAAAGGAAATATCTATATTGCATCAGTTTTTCTGAAATCGGTTTTCGGCATTGAGTTTGATCCTGAAGCATATTTACGTGACGTGTCACACGGAGTTATGTTTCCCCGGTTCTAGTTCCATTTGTTTATGCAAAGCAGATATTCATTCATATTATTTTTTAGTACGCTTCTAAATATTATCCTTGCCGTTCTGGTGGGTTATTTTTACTTTTATAACATTGAACTTGCAACGCCTGTGCCTCTTTCAGAAAAGGAAGAAAAATCATATCATCTGAATAAGTATGCGTACGATGCTTTAAAAGAAACAGAGTTTACGGCGAAGGAGATGACATTCGGCGATATTTTGACAGAAGGAGACGGATTTCAGACACGCATGTTTTATTATGAAACGGACGGCCGGATGGTAAGCGGTCTTGCACATCTTCCAGTTGACGGGACCGATCATCCGGTGATTGCTATGGTCCGAGGATATGTTGATCATGAAATTTATGCTCCTGGAGTTGGGACGCGTCGGGCAGCTGAGGTATTTGCCCGTGCAGGATATATCACGCTCGCACCTGATTTCTTAGGATACGGAGAATCTGACCAGCCGTCCGTTACACCGCTTGAAGATCGATTCCAGACATATCCCACACTTCTTCAGCTTTTGGCAAATATTGATACATTGGATACTTCATTTAAAAATAATAGTATTTTGATAACTGCAGATGAAAATCGTGTCGGTATTTGGGGACATAGCAACGGCGGACAGATTACTATCTCTGTTCTCGAGATCACAGGTAAACCTTATCCCACTGTCCTTTGGGCACCGGTTACGAAACCTTTTCCCTATTCGGTACTCTACTTTACGGATGAGTTTGATGACAACGGCAGGTATCTACGGCGTGTCATTGCCACCTTTGAAGATGATTACGACATTGAGAGATTCAGTCTTTCAAATTATCTTTCTTGGATCACGGCTCCTATTCAGCTTCATCAGGGCGGCGCTGACGATGCCGTCCCCCTTGAGTGGTCCGATGAGTTTGTTGATGCTGCCGACGAGGAAGATATTGATATTGATTACTACACTTATCCTTCCGCGGATCACAATCTTATGCCTGATTGGAACACAGCCGTTGAAAGATCTCTTACCTTCTTTGATGAAGAGCTGCAGTAGTTACCGTAAAAACTCAATCGCGGTAAAAGTGGAGTACATCACAAGAAGCAGAAAGCTTTCCAAGCGATTGATCTGTTCTTTGGTTCGTATAAACCAGTAGAACATGAAGAAAATAAGCAAAAATGCAATTGTTGCAATGAAATAATCATTGAACGCCTGTACTTCAATCGGAGAAATCAAAGCAGTAATTCCGACGATGAGTGTCGCGTTGGCGACGATTGATCCGAGAAGATTTCCCATAAACAATGATGAATCATGCTTACGGACCGCTTCAAACATGACGGCAAACTCCGGCAAACTGGTCCCGATTGCGACAAAAAACAGTCCGACAAGAAGTACTGAGATATTCATACCTGATGCTATGGCAAGGCCCGAGCGCACGATCATATCGGCTGAAAATAAGATGACTGCGATAGAGAGAAATATAAACATCAGGTTTTTCCCCATTTTTCGATGATGTAAATACCCCAGGAATTTATGAAATTTTGACTCCTTCTTCTCCACTCTCTCAATATTTCGTTTTCTCAAGAGAGAATAGTTGAAGTAAAAATAAAGAGCTATTAAAATGAGTGCATCCACCCGTGAAAGAGCATTGTCCATAAGAAGATATAGCGGCGCCATACCGGCTATAAATGCGTGCAATAAATCTTTTGCATATGAGTTGTTTTTGATCGTAATTGCCCCACCTACCAAAGCAGCACCACCGGTGACAATGGTCATATTGGCAATATTGGAACCGATGGCATTACCGAGTGAGATATTCGGAGCATTACTGAGTGCTGACGTGATGCCGACAAACATCTCAGGAAGACTGGTAGATAGCCCCACAAGTATTGATGCGACGAACATTCCTCCCATATGGGTTTTATGGGTAAATTGATCCAGGTTTTCAGAAAGAATCTGTGCGGCTTTTATGAGAACAAGCGAGAAAAAAACAATCCCGGCTATTGAAAGATACATCATAAGAAAACTATATCAGATTCGGCTGGTTTGTACTACTTTTGACGTTATTTAAAAATATCGGGGAGTGTATCCTTGAAGACTATCTCGTTGAGAGGTTTTCTGTCTGATGCTTTTTCCTCTTTCTTTTTTGATGTTTCTGAATCGAATCTGCCGATTGCAATCATCACTTCTACCTCCCACATGTCGGAAAGATTCAGGTATTCATGTGTTTTTTCTCTGTCAAATCCACTCATGGTATGTGCGACATAGCCGCGTGATGTAGCTTCAACCATAAGGTTTTCTACCGCTGCTCCGGCTTCAAATGAATGAGTTTGTTGTTTGCGGTCTTTATAGTATGCATGAGTACGGGAGAGTACGATGACCAGCGCTGCAGCATTTTTGCACCACTTCTTATTTCCTTCACTCAGAAGATTAAAGAAATCTTTCCAGGTTTCAGAGTTCCGTTTTGAATAGACGTAGCGTGTGAGTTGGTTATTGCTGCTGCTCGGAGCCCAGCGTGCTGCTTCAAAAAAACTCAGTAGAGTCGCTTCGTCGATTGGTTCACCTGTCATGGCACGCGGTGACCACCGATTGAGGATGATTGGCTGAATAGGATACGTAGATGTGCGATCTGTTTTCAACATGGGGGCATTGTAACCATGCAATGTCAGAATGATGTAAGGATGGTCGGGACGACGGAATAATATCGACAGTATAAAATTAGCAGACAAATATACTGCTTGACAGAATATCAGTCTGCATTTACAATGGGTGGTAAACACTTTTTTTTGATTACCTCTATGAAATACACATTATCTAAACAGGCTGAAAAGATATTCCAATATATCGCCGAGTACCAACGAAAGCATAATGGACAATCGCCAAGCATTAGAGATATAGGGAGCAAAGTCAATCTTTCTGTAAGACGAGTATTACTATACGTGATTGAGCTTGAAAGAGCAGGCATGATCAAAAGGTCTCCGTACAAAGCAAGAAGTATTGAGATCCTCGAGTCAAGCTCTGATAGTGAGTATAACGAGATTATTTCACTTCCTGTTGTTGGTTTAACATCTGGCGGCGAACCTATCCTCGCCGATAATAACATCCAAGATTATATTCCTGTTTCAAAAAAACTCATTGGTCCCAAAGCGGAAAATTGTTACCTTCTTAAAGTCAAAGGATATTCCATGCATCCTTACCTTTCCGAGGGTGATTTTGCTGTTGTAAGGGAGACAAACAACGCAGATAACAATGATATTGTAGTAGCTTCATTTATTGATTATGATACCGGTGAATATACTTCCACTATTAAAAGGCTCAAAAATTTACAAAACTGTATTCTTTTACAACCCATAAATCCCGAGTATGAACCTATTGATGTAGATGATAAAAGTAATTTCCGAATACAAGGTAAAGTGATTGGTGCTGTCAAGTTTGAACTAGATTGGAGGTGATATAGAATGGTGCTGATGATTACATACGACATAAAAAAACCAGGACAGAGATACAATGACATTTCAAAGTCAATCAAAGAATATTCTACTTGGTGTCACCCTGTGAACAACGTCTGGTTCATTGTTACGGATGAACAGCCTTCTGCGGTGGTTAACAAACTCAGAGCACACGCAGATGCTAACGATAAGTTGTTGGTATTGAGAGTGACTTCTCCAGGATTCACTTATAATATCTCTGCTGAAGTTATGGATTGGTTGAATCGATATATTCAGTAACAGCGAGCGGAGGATGAGAAATTCTCACCCCCGCTCTCTGCGGACACTACTAATATACCACAAATTGTTATGAATTTATTTTTCCAATATATGAGATATACCCCAATTTTAAAAACCAAAGCTGCTGAATACTTCAGTCTAAAAAATTTGGATGATAGTCAGAAGCAGCAGATCCTTCCGCTACTGGAGGTACCGAACATTCCCTGGGACTTCATTAAAGAAGCACCGTCGAAAAACGTTGATGAATATTTGAAAGATATCATACCCAGCATAAAGGACTCATGGGGAGCACTACCAGTAATCCTTGATATTGATGAAACGCTCCAAAGTGAAAAAAATAGTAAGGGACAGTACTGCATTGATTGTCTCGTTGAACAAGGAAAGGAACAAGGATTATACATTATCCCGACAGTTGCAATGAGAAGGAGCCCTACATACACAAACGCTATAAGAAAAATCTTAAAAAGTAATCAGTCTGATGTATGCTTACGTCTAGGAATAGAGGATTCTGAAAGTACTAATCTTGAAGAAGACATTTTGTCTTTTATGGACATGCTTGGTGTAAAGGCCGATAATGTCTATCTTGTTGTGGATTTACGGGATATTGCTCCAACTGACGAGGAAATGCTAGCACCTGCTGTTGCTCAAATACTGAGAAATCTTCCTGAAATACACAGATGGAAAGAAGTAATATTTGCTGCTACAGCTTTTCCAAAGGATCTTTCAGGGTGCCGTAGCAACAGCATTACACGAATACGTCGTACAGAATGGAATGTGTGGAAAAGACTTGCAGAAATGGATGAGCTACCACGTGTTCCCTCTTTCGGAGACTATGCAATTGCACACCCTGAAATCAATGAGCTTGATCCACGTACGATGACAATGACTGCACAAATCAGATATACATCTGATTTAGATTTCTTGATTTTGAAGGGAAGAAGCGTCAAACACCATGGCTTTGAGCAGTTTTTTAGTTTGAGCGATACTCTCTTAGCAATGAAAGAGTTTGCAGGTAAAGACTTCAGTGTAGGCGACAATATGCTTTATGAGTGCTCTTCTAAGAAAGAAAAAACCGGGAATGCAACTACCTGGCGTAAAATTGCCTTAACGCATCATATTGCTGTTGTTTTGAGTCAGCTTGACTCTTTAAGCGATGTTTAAGGGCGTCACGAACGAACAAACCTAGATCCTGACTATCAAGCATATCCACCAGTTGCTTCCATAGTGTACTGCGCGTTTTATTGCTTGTTCCCTTTGTGTAACCAAGGTCTCTTAGGATAGCGACCGCCTCATTTTTCCATAAAAGTTGAGCTACCGAATAAGGGTCCACATTGGGATTAGTTTTTGGGTTACGAATAGTTGTTATTTCTATTCTGCTAGATACATGTTCCGCAAGCATTATGCCACACCAACCAGGAATTTGTTTTTTTAGTGGAATCAAATGTTTCTGGTTTATTACAAAAGTAAGTTTATCTAGGGTCTTTGCATACACGCTGAGTTGGGTATAGACTCTCCTTAATGTATCTTGTTCGCTTTTTATCTCATAACCGTGAATTACACCATTGATTACAGCAATATCTATACGTGCGATTCCTTGACACAAACCAAATTCATCCACAACCATACAATCTGGATCAGGAAGTTTATATTTTCTATACAGTAATTGATTTAATGCTATTCTGATTTCTGAATCACGCATCAATTTCATTATATATACTGGTGATTAAAGATTACAAGACATACTTGATTTAAGTAAAATATTTGAAGGAGGAAATTCTATTTTGTCGGGACGACTGGACGTAGTTCGTGTCGGAGTGGCGGGACTTGAACCCACGACCTCACGGTCCCGAACCGTGTGTTCTAC
>CAYMVU010000001.1:0-57869 GCA_964394215.1 uncultured Gammaproteobacteria bacterium | reverse complement strand
AGGAAAGCTGAAAAAAGGCTCCGACAACACCAAGCAGTCCGCCCAGCAATGCAAAAGATATGAGCCGTCCGACATTGAAAAGGACAAAGGGAGTTATTCGCTTTTCTTCATCTATCCCGCCGTAAAGTTCGTTCCATTGTTTCGACATCGCAAGAAGTACACCGCCGACAAGAGCAGCACAGCTTGATAAGCTGGCAATAACACCCAATCCGAAGAAGGCGGGGAGAGAAGAGCTCTCGTCCAGTGTGAAGCGGGCAAAAATCTTTGTATCCTCGATAATGATATACAAAATTCCAAAAAGAACAATAAATACCAATGCCTGTGCCCATGTACCTTGCGTCTGAACGGGTGTCGTTTCCTGCTTTGAAAATGTATATCCGAGCTCTTCAAACTGAGTGTTTAGTTCAGAAATCTGCGGCTTGTGACCTTTATGGTACGTGATCACGACAGATGTGTCCTGCAATGAAGCTTTTACATCCGATACACCTTTTATCTTTGAGATCTTTTTTTGAAGCAGTACCTCACAAGCTCCGCAATGCATTCCTGAAACAAAATAAGTACAGTTTGCCGTTTTTTTCATGAGTTATTTATATTTGTAAATTTCAACAAGTTCCTTCACAAATTGATCTTTATGACCTTTTTTCACCTGATCAATCGCACACGTTCCGAGGTGCTCTTCCATAATTGTCGAATCTATTGATTTCAATGCTTTTTGAACAGCCAGAGACTGATGTAACACTTCAATGCAGTACATATCTTTCTCAACCATCTCAATAATCTTTTCCAAATGTCCGCGGACAATTTTCAGACGGTGAAGAATTCTATGTTTGTTATCTTGTATTTTTACCATATATGTAAATGAGATTTATAATCCCGTACAGGGGGATTAAAATATCATACATACTCGTAAGATTATTGTCAATATCTTTTATTATTTTGATCTTTCTGCTAGAATGTGATCATAATGTTGTACAGTTAAAAGGTTTGAAAGACCGTTTCTTAAAAACACCATTCTTCATCTATCACGTACCCTTTCGATATTTTTTAACTCTACAACCGTCTGTTAATGGCACTATCTATGACTTTTTCTTTTGTTGATATTGAGACAACCGGCACCCGAATGAGACATGACCGAGTTATTGAGATCGGGATACTTCGCGTTGAGGACGGGAAACTGGTCCGGACTTACAACCAACTTATCAATCCGCAAACACATGTTTCGCCATTCATATCGCAGATGACCGGCATTTATCCGGACGAGCTTGAAGACGCACCGACATTTGACCTGGTAAAAGATGATATTTATGAACTGTTACAGGACAGTATCTTTGTCGCTCATAACGTCCGTTTTGATCATGGATTTTTGAAAAATGAATTCAGACGATATGATCTTGATCTGTCTCTCAAACAGCTCTGCACAGTCAAACTTTCACGAACCCTCTTCCCGGAACACCGTCATCACAATCTTGATGCGATTGTGCAGCGCTTCGGCTTCTCGATCAAACACAGACACCGGGCGTTTGATGATGCCGAGGTGTTGTGGAAGTTTTATCAGACTGTCCAGATGCTGTATCCGGAAAGCAAACTTCATGAGACACTTCAATTTCTCATTCAAAAACCGTCCATTCCTTCCAAACTTCCGATAAAAGAAGTTGAAGAACTTCATGACGGACCGGGAGTTTATATTTTCTATGGAGATGAAGAACTCCCTCTGTATATCGGAAAAAGTAAAAATGTCAGAAAACGTGTTCTTTCTCACTTTTCCGCTGATCATAGTTCATCGAAAGAAATGAATATCTCACAGCAGATTAAACATATCGAGACAATACCGACGGCAGGAGAGCTCGGAGCGCTGTTGAAAGAAGCAGAACTCATTAAAAAGATGAATCCCGTGTTCAACCGGCAACTGAGACGTCAAAATATCGTGACTATTCTGAAAAAAGAAGAGACAGAAGAAGGATATCAAACTGTTTCTTTCGGCAGAACTTCACGAATAACGACCGATCTTATTCCGCAGATTTTAGGAATTTTCCGAAGTAAAAAACAGGCAAAAGAATTCGTCGAGGCAAAAGCAGTTGAACATCAGCTTTGCGGAAAACTTCTGGGACTTGAAAAAACAAAAAACGCCTGCTTCGGTCACAAACTGGAACGTTGCAAAGGAGCATGTCTCGGCAAAGAAAAACCGATTGCATACAATATCAGATTTATCGAAGCCTTCGGAGATCGGACCATCAAAGAATGGCCGTTCCCCGGACCGATCAGAATTCATGAAGACGACAGTGTTGAGCATTTGTCTGATGACTTTATTATTGATAAATGGTGCCTCGTCACAGACGGAGATGAGAGATACTTTGATTACGACGTATACAAAATACTCGTTCGCTATCTGTTTGCCGCAAAGAACCGATTCAATATTCAAATCGTCACAACTCAAAAAGAAATTCCTTTCCAGCTCTCCTAAAAAAGCGGTTGGCAAAAGAGAAATACTGCAGGTATAATGAACTCTTATGGAAATGAAAAATATTCTTCTTATTGTCGGTTCAGTACTTGGACTCTTTATCTTGCTCTTTGTTGCATACACGATGACAAGTCAGCCGCAGGAAACATACTTTGAAAGTCTGAGAACGGTTTCAGCCGCAGATCATACCAAATGGTCCGACAAAAAAAATGTCATCCTCACAGAGTACAGTGATTTTCAGTGTCCTGCATGTGCAACATACTTTGATCTGATAAAGGGGCTTGATGAAACATCTGATGAAAATAAAGCAATCTTTGAGAATGTAACATTCGTCTACCGACACTTCCCGCTTGACCAAATCCATCCGAATGCAAGGGAAGCTGCTTGGGCAGCTGAAGCTGCGGCGAAACAGGGAGCATTTTACCCATATCATGATATCCTTTTTTCCAGACAATCAGAATGGGCTGACTTGGGAGATCCGTCTGACCAATTTGTGAAGTATGCAGAGGAACTGAAACTTGACCTTGAACAGTTCAAAAAGGATTCTTCATCAGATTCTGTCAAATACAAAGTACAGAAAGATTATCTCTCAGGAATGGAAGTCGATGTACAGGGGACACCGACATTCTATCTAAACGGTACAAAAATAAGGTCACCGCAATCAGTCGAAGAATTGAGGCAAGTACTTCTTGATGCAATTCAACAATCTACAACACCCTAAGGAGACTGCATGTATATTCGTGTTTTGAACAAAAAAATACACTATAAACGCATAGGCAACGGAACACCGGTTCTCTTCGTGCACGGTTGGGGCGGGAATATGTACAAACTCCATACATTGGCACAGTTAGCCTCAAAAAAATTTGCTTCATATATCATTGATCTTCCCGGCTTCGGAAAAAGTGATAATCCTGCACAACACTGGGGAGTAGAGGGATATGCAGTGATGATGAAAGAACTTATTGAAAAGCTTACGTTAAAGAAAACTCATTATATAGGACACGCATTCGGAAGTGATATCGGGATCTATCTTTCTGTACATTATCCTGAATGTATCGACCGCCTCGTCGTTTGTTCAAGCTCCTACAGAAGACTGAACAAGGTGTCCAAGCCGGTACAGATGATGAAACAAATTCCGCGCGAGAAATCCTTGATCAGACTATTATACAAACCTGTACGCTCAATTTATTATTCGTTATTTCATAAAGATTCAGATCTTTTAAAGTTCCCGCATCTTGAAAAAAACTTTAGAAAAATAATTACTCAGGATTTGACCCGGGAACTGCGTGCTGTAAAAAACAGGACTCTCATTTTATGGGGAGAGAGCGATACATGTACTCCTGCTATACTCGGGTACGAACTGCAGAGAAAAGTACGCAATTCAAAATTACATGTATTTCCAGATACAACACATGATTTTCCGTCCGATGAACCTCATCTTGTTTGGAAAGAAATAGAGCCCTTTTTGCTCACCTAATTTTTCTTCACCACGAGTATAATAATTCTGAGAGATATCATATCGATATCGTAAAGAAAGTTAATATTTAGTATACACGGCCTTTCATGTTCATCTTTATCCTCCTCTGCGTCATCTGGATACTGTATAAAGGAATCCACTTCATGTTTTTATTCGAGGAAAAAGACTATCGGCTTGACAGATTTCAATCCGGGATTACCGACCACGGATTTATTTCACAATTTTACAGCTATAAGATTACATTACCATCCAGAACTCCGCGTAATTTCATGATTCTGTCTTTTCATGTTCTTGTAACCGGAGTTCTTTTTTTATATGCATTTGAAGACGTTTATATCTACAACTTCCTGAGTTATTTTTTCTGGCTGGCTCCGTTTATATCTTTCATTATCATCCTGACAGCCGTAATTCTGACGCAAGTTCCCGTGCAGATCTATCGTTGGATTATTATCCAAACTGCCAGAATAAAAATTCGAAACTCTAAAACAGTTTTTATCGGAATCGTCGGAAGTTACGGCAAAACAACAATAGCGCATTATCTTTACGATATATTTTCCGAGAAATACGCGGTAGCAATGACTGACCCTCGTTACACAAATGATATCGGTGTTGCACGTGCAATCCTAAGAAGCCTCTCTGATGATACTGATATTTTTATTGTTGAGGTCGGTTCATATAAAAAAGGAGAACTGGAAAAGGCTACTCATTATATACCTTTTTCTTATCTGATTATCACCGGTATAGGGAATCACCGATTTGACCTCTTTGGAAGCAAGGAGAACATGCATGCAGAATTTACATCACTTATTCCCAAGTTATCTGCTGACGCAACGATATATATGCCGTCTGAAATTCCGCCTGTTAAGAATACTGAGGCAAACATTGTAATGTTCGGCTTTGAACAAAATAATAATATTTATCCTACGCAGTATTTTTTTAGCCAAACTTATACAAAGGCACGTATCCACTACAAGAAGTACTCATGGAATATTACTACAGCCCTGTTAGGAAAACACTCGCTTCAAAATCTTCTTCCTGTTTTTGCTCTCTGTACTGACTATGGTATGAAATCTTCCGAACTGATTCATAAGATAAACACTCTTAAACATGAAAAAGGATTTTTTTCCGTACACCGTGGCATCCATAAATCAGTTGTGATCCTGGACAATCAGGAACCGAATCACGATGCTTTACTCTATAAGCTGGATTTTCTGAAGTATTTCTCACATAAGCGGAAATGTATTGTAAGTACGGGACTTCAGGAACTGGGAGTAGAGAAGAGGAGTACATACGAACAAATAATTCACAAACTGAATAAAAATAATTTTGAACTATACACTACAGATCCCTTATTTAAAGAACTGGCCAAAGAAGAGAGAGTATTTACATTTAACGACGTCTCACAGCTTCAAAAGCAATTGATTTTGAGCGTAGATAAGGGTACAGTGGTACTAGTGGAAGGTAAATGGCCGCCCTCGTTAATAGAAGCACTAAATGTATATAAATGATCTCTTCAGAATTTGCACCAAATGAGAGTAGAGAAGACGCAGTATTAGCAATACGGCTTTTTTTTCAACCTTGGAAATGGAGAAGAGGTAAAGAGACAAATAATCTTAAGCGACGTCTAAAAAGCAGGTTTTTTTCCGCTGATAGTCACATCAGTTTCTTTTTATCTGCCCACGGCGCATTATATCAATATATAAAAGCGCTCTCTTTACCTGTCGAATCTGAAGTGCTAATTTCAGGATCTACACCCATAACATATCTTTTACCCATTTTGGAGCACCAGATTACCCCCGTTTATGTAGATATTCATAAAGATGACTTCAGTATGAATATGCTTGATCTTGAAAAAAAATATTCATCAAAAGCAAAGCTTCTCATTCTCAAACATCCATATGGAATAATACCGAAAGATCGAAAGAAGATTTTATCTTTTGCAAAGGAGAAAAAGCTATCTGTTATTGAAGATATCTCACAGGGATTTGATACAAAGCTATATAAGAACAAGCGTTTTACGACGACATTACTCATGTCTTTTTCCCAAACGGCAGCAATATCCTCGGTCCTTGGCGGAGCAATAATCACCAGGGGAAAAAAGAACGCAGATCTTATGCGTGATGTCGAAAAGAATATCCCTAATGCTTCGTTTTGGACCCTTCTTCAGATCATATTTTATAAAATCGGCTCAGTAATAATCAAAAAGACATACAATCTCTATTTCGGCAAACTGCTGCATTTTGTCATGAAGCATTTTAATCTTATGCCGACAACAATGACAAGCAAGGAAATGAAAGGCCTATTTGATCCGTTATATTTGAAAATCTATCCCAATATATGTGTGATATTTTTAATGAAACAGCTCGATAGATTTAACGACGTTGTATCAAGGCGTAAAAAATCGTCAACTCTTTATAGTAAAAAACTTACCGTGAACAATTTCTCCGATGCTTCCTTATCATATTTCCCTCTTACCGTGTCAAATCCCATCAAAACGCAAAAAAAACTCAAGCAGCAGAACATCATCCTAAGCACCGAGCAGTACACATTACAAAATCAGCAGATCAATTATCATATGTACGGATATTCGCAAAAAATGTGTCCCGTGTGTGAACAACACATTCCGAACATTCTCAAATTACCGACAACCGTATCAAAAAAAGACGCACTTAAACTTATAACAACCGTAAAGAAGGTAATATCGTCAAAAAAACAATCATAAACACACGTTTTAGATTACTACAACAGCATAATTATAGATACCCCTTCAAAATCCGCCCAAATAACCCCCTCCGGAATTTAAGACGTATAAAGTATCATCTTTTTCAGGTCATCCTTGAGAACTATCCCAGATAATGACAGCGGTTCAGTGAATCTCTATAGGTGTCTGTAGATTTGTGATTTTAAATGTGCCGGTCAATAATTTATCACGAATAATTTTTTAATAATTCGTACAAGCATTTTTTCACCTCTACCAAGGAATCTTCTCATACCCTGACTGGAATCAACAAGAATTAACTGTTATAACAATACAATTAAAGAGAGTTCTCCGAATATACAACTTCGAAATAGAGGAGTATTGAGGCTAAATATGGGCTTTAGACTGTCACAAAAACATATAATAGGGTAGCGGCCGGATACACAAGACAGTCACAAGCCAGGGGGAGTAATTGAGGTCTTTTTGGACAAAGTTAAAAAATAAAAAACGAAAATAAATGAAAAAAATGGAAATATTCAGAATTGAAAAAAATCACTTCTCCCTCCTCTCATTTTGAGTAAACGTCGTAAAAGATACAATTTACGACGTTGTACAAAGTCGATTCTCCCGCTGTCTTTAGACCATTTTTTGCGATTATCAATATCTCGTTAAATCGAAGGAATAGAAATAATATTCTCTTTTTTCTCGATAATATTTATACAGTAATAATTTATTTTCAACTTTCTCGTTCTTGTTTTACCTCTCTTTTGCGAATCTGATACAGTGAGAGACCTTGCTTGTGCCCGAGAGAGGCTGGATATGTGTTAAAAGCATTATTTGAGCTCAAACAGGATGATAGGAAGCCCTTTGAGGGATAGTGTGGGTCAAATCAAGCTAACTTATCCACATACATTTGGCAGAAGACATCGAAGTGTATCAAAAACAATCATTTATGTACGTACGTGAACTTTTTAATTAACTTATAGTAATTAACAATTATTATAGGATAATTCAAACAATTTACGAACGTTAATTTTGTTAACATTCCCTTTCTCCCCTCTCCTCTCTTCCCTACTTCGGTGTCCCCGTACTTTTTTCAGAAAGACTGTCAAAAGAATTTCTCACCATTGGAGCGTCAGGATAGTGATAAATAAGACGAAAATCATAACAAATGCATACTCACGAAGCGTATTCTTGAAGAGCCTGTCTGCGAGATAGTTGTATACAATACCTGTCAGACTATAATAAAATGCGGTCAAAATGAGCGCAATGACATTGATACGGATAGGCATAAACGATACAAGTAAGGATACTTCAAATAAAAGAAGCGCCAGAACACCGCTAAATACAAGCAGTCTTCTGTCAAATGCCTTTTCCAGTCTGACTGTCCAGAATAGCTGCATTGAGATGAGGACTGCAAGAATTGCAATAATAAATGCATTCAGAATAAAATTCAACCGGAAAGACAGGATCACTAAAGAAAAAAGAAAGACAATAAACGTTTGTGTCAGGTAATTTATTGAAAATGCAGCCCGGTACAATTGCAGACTCCTCTCAACTCCGACATTAAAGATATTCATAGTTAAAAGTACAGCATAATATCCAAGAGAAAAAAGAATAAGAAACGGAAGACGCGTCAGCCAACGTACCGGAAGCAGCGAGTAGAAGAGATATAAGGCGACTGCAAGCATGATAGGAACGATAAATAACATATACCACTCTACCCTATCAATTCCTTCAAATACAGCAAAATACGTCGTGATATACGACACAAAAAAAATGATCGGAATAAAAATATACCATGAATCAGTGAAGGCAAAAAACGAGCTTACAGTTAGCAGAAGCATCATCATTAAAGTCGCAATGACAATACGGATACGTTTCGGGATAACGGTAATAAAGCTGAATGCTTTTTGCTTCTGTTTATGCGGTGTCAGCTTTTTTAAAGACAAGAACGGCAGTTTGAATGAAAATCTGGACTTCGATGCCATGTTACTAGTATAACACTCAAATGAGCGGGAGAAACTGATTATTGAGTACTGATAATCCGGTTTTTTGCACTTGACATTCGACGTAATTTTCTTATACTCAACTAAATGGAAAATATTGACACCCTTGAACAAAAAGCAATTGATCATGCCGTCGAGGCGAACTGGGAAGGAGCAGTAGAACAAAATAAACTTATCATTGAACAGGACGAAAACAACATGAATGCATATCTCAGACTCGGATATGCACAACTTCAACTTAACAGTCTGGCAGATGCAAAAAAGTCCTTTAAAAAAGTGCTTGAACTTCAGCCAAAAAATAATATTGCAGAAGAACATTTAGAAAAAATTGCTATCCTAGCAGACAAGAAAAAGAAACGGCACAGCTCTTCAACAAAATTTGACCCTGACTTGTTTATTGATATTCCCGGAAAAACCCGTACCGTCCATCTTGTCAATCTCGGACAGAAAGAAGACCTGGCCGGAACAAGTATCGGCGAAGAGGTGTTGTTAAAGGAAAAACGAAGAAAACTAGAAGTACGAACAGCTGCTGATGAGTATCTCGGTTGCTTACCTGATGACATTTCCAAACGACTCGCCTACTTTATCAATGAAGGTAGCGAATACAAAACATATATCAAAGAAATTGATCTCACGGCCGTTGTTGTATTTATCAGGGAACTCTCGAAAGGAAAAAAAGTTCGACAGTATCCTTCATTCCCGTCCAATCCGCATGTAATGCTTTCTGATATCAACCAAATCGAACAGGATGAAGAGAAGGATGGTGAAAGCGATGATGACTCTGAAGAGGATGATGAAGAAATCGTAGAAGGTGATTTAGAGCTTGATGATGAGGAATGGGAAGAATTTGAAGAAGAAAAAGACTTGAGCTCAATCGTTCAGTTGGAAGATGAAGAGGAAGAGGAAGAGTAATGCTCTACTTTATCTTTAAAGAAAACAATTGAACCCTTCATTTTTCTCATTGAGAGCATCTTCCGGATCTCCTTCGGAATATGGAAATCTTTCATCGAAATCCATGCCAGAACAAATGAAACCAGAAACAGGATCACAAGAATCATAGCTATTGTCATAGTTATATTATACTCTATTCAATCTCCCAGTCCTTTTCCCGCGTTCCAAGGACAAAAATAATATCATAAACATCAGTCTTTTCCTGAACCAACGGACAGGTAAAATACGAAGATATATCCAAAGCGGTTTGAGACGGTACATCCGCTGAGTATATTACTTCACAGGTATCTGAACGGTTGATATCTAACGATACATCGCTTACTCTGATCCCATTTCCCTCAAGCAGTGTGCTTATCCTCATGGCTGTTTTATATTGATGGGGATATAAAATCTGAACACTTTCCTGCTCGTCTCTATATGTTGATTGATATAACAGTCCGATGCTTTTTTTCATAAATGAATCATTGCGGAAAACAGTATCTCCGAGAATATTATCTGTTTCCTTACGATAACTGATCATATTAAACTGCGTATCATTCTTCCCGATGAGCATTAATGCCAGGTACAGCCTATCCAGGACAGAAGCATTTCCCGACCAAAAAAGAATATGGAGTGCTGAAGGTTTTTGTGTCGTTTCTTCCATCTCTGTGCCGTAATAGACTTCATCACTTTCCTGAAAAAAATAGTAGTGAATAAATGTCGTAGTAGTCGCGGCAAATGTCTTTTCCAAAAGATGTGCGTTACCGTCGAGCTTGGCAAGTTTTCCCAATGAACCGACTCTGTACTGACCGTATCCTCCGGGTACGTCAACCTTCAGATCAGACGGAAATGAAATCTCGTAATGTCTGTCAGTTGTCGTATCGATTGAATAGTATCTTGTCTGCGGGCCATACATCACAATATTGATACGATCAGGACTGGTGGCGAAAAGCGAGTGTGAAAAAATAGTTGCGCCTTTATACAATAAATATCCGAGAATAAATGATGAAAGGATGATATAAAAGAACAGATATTTCGGCTTTCTTTTATTGCCAATGGAACTATGCCTCATTCCTCTACTCTAGCACAAATACGTTCGATCGGAAAGGTGAATTTCGGTAAGAATTACTTTGTTAGATTTGACTCGCAATCCACACAGTAAATCGACTCAGGAATAAGCTGGAGTCGTTTTTCAGGGATATCCTTATTGCATCGTTTACATACGCCGTACATGCCGTTTTCATTCTGGTCTAAAGCTATCTTGATATCCTCAAGCCGCTTCTTGAGAGTATCCAGTTCTGCCTCTATCCGCTGATGACTTTCCTGCTCCCGAACATCAGTATCGACAGCTGCATTATCATCAACATGGTCAGGATCACTAAACGGGTCAGCTGCTTTCAGGCTTTCCATTCTTTTGAAAATACTCTCCTTTTCGGCAAGTAATGTTTTTTTTATATCTTCTTTATGTGACATAGCAGGAAATTGAAATATGATAATGGTTACTTTTTCTTCTTTTTGGATGTAAAGATCCTTTTTACGGAACCCCAAATTGATTGCCTAAAATAATAGAGGAAGTAAACGCTTACTGTCAAGAGCAACAAACTACCAATAACTAGATCAAAACTCATATTTCTGACCGTTACTCGGAATGCCTTCAGGTTATCGAATACAAGGGTTATCAGACCCACATACCAGATAAAAAAGATGAAAGTAAATCCTTCATAGAGCTTACCGCGGCGTATTGAGCGAACTATTTTGTATGCAAAGAAACTGGCTGCAAAATATGCCATTGTCTCATACAATGCAGTCAGATGTCTGGTACCGTCAAAGTTTTGATACGACAGAGACAGGAGAAACTTTGTCTGAGTACCGATTTCCGATCCGGCAAAAAAAGCACCTAGCTTTGCTATTGCCATAGCAAGGAAAAACGGAGCAATAAGATAATCCACTGCGCGCATAAAATTGATTTTTCTCCAGCTGGTAAAAATCAAAAAGAATAAAAAGAAGCCTGCCAGAAATCCCAAAAGACCTATTCCGGGATAACCGTTTATCAAAAGAAATTTAAGTATATCGTATCCGAATTCCGAAAAATGAAGCGCTACGAACTGGACTCTTCCGATAAGAATTCCGCCAAAAAGTGAGAAAAACACGGCATCAAATATTTCATCCTCTTTGTAGGAAGTAAGGGTAATGTTTTTCCATAAAAAAAACGTGCCCCAGAAAAAAGCCAGTACTAAAAAAATACCGAATGTGTAGAGTTTGAAAAATCCCAGATCAAGTAATACCGGCAGCATAAAAGTAAATTAAAGTAATCCGCTAACATGTAAGCGTACTGTATCTAGTATAATAAAATTTTGCTGACAATCAATTAACAATTATTCATTCCTTATCATTCATGTCCTCCAAACTCAAAGTCGGGTTCGATCTGGACGGCGTTCTTCTCTACAATCCGGCCCGTATCTTTCGTCCGATCACGGTAGGCTTAAAGACTATCATTAAGCCAAAATCAACAAAGAAAACACATTTTTATTATCCCAATACATTTCTTGAAAAATGGATATGGATTATCGTTCACTGGTCGAGCCTTTTTATATCTCCGGGTTTTGAAACCGTCAAAAAACTTGCAAACAAAGGAGATATTGAGGCTTATATTATTACCAGCCGTTATGACTGTCTCAAAACTGATTTCCAGCGATGGCTGAAAAAAATGGATTCAAAAAAGCATTTCCACGCTACATTTCATAACCGGGAGAACCTTCAGCCGCATGTTTTTAAGGAAAAAATGATTAAAGAACTCGGTTTAGACTATTTTATTGAGGATAACTGGGATATCGTCCAGCATATCAATAAAAACACTGATGCAAAAGCTATCTGGATTTCCAATGCATTTGATAAGCATATTGATTATGACCTCAAATTCTTGTCATTGACAGATGCAATGGACTTCATTGAAAAAAAGCTTATAAAATAAGATATGAATATTCGCCGGATTTTTTCACATGCTGCTATTGTGTTCATTCTGATACTTGCTTTTTTCCTGCGGATGTACGGTTTAAACTGGGATTCCGGCTATCATTTCCACCCTGATGAAAGAATGCTTATTATGGTGACTGAACGCATTACTTTTTTCTCCCAGCTTAATCCCGATTTTTTCAATTACGGTAGTCTCCCCGTATATATTCTTGCTGCGATTGCACAACTCGGACAGGATTTCACAAAAATCCCGATCGATAGCTATGACGGACTTCTTCCTGTGGGAAGGATGCTTTCAGTTATCAATGATCTTATAGTTATAAGGCTCATCTATCGTATCTCAATAACTCTCTTCAAAAGGCGCTCTGTTGCCGCGTGGGCGGCGTTTTTTTATGCGGTAGCATTCTTCCCGATTCAAAACAGCCATTTTTTTATTGTCGATACATTTCTTAATCTATTCATCACTCTTCTTCTCTATTTATTACTGTGTTACCATCAGCAACCGTCAATAAAGAAAGCAATTTTAATCGGAATAGCTTTTGCAGCATCATTAACAACGAAAGTCACTCCAGTCATTTTTACACCAATAATACTGTACACTTTGTTTCTTCCGAACACCCGTCATGAAAATATCTTTGAACGAGTACGAAATCTGTTTCACAAGGATCGTTTTAGAACACTAAGTAGTATCATTCTCAAGAAACGGCTACTGATCATACTTGCTTTTACCCTCACTACCGTTCTCTTCTCTTTTCTTTTTATGCCGTATGGATTTATTGAATGGCAACGCTTTTTGAAAGATATTCTTCTTCAGATAAAAATGAATTCTGATCCTTATGTCTTCCCATATACCTTGCAATATGTAGGTACTATCCCCTATCTCTATTATCTTGAAAATATCTTCCTTTGGGGACTGGGTCCGGTAATCTCGATATTCAGTCTGGTGGGAATCGGCGTATGTATACTGCAGGCACGTTACTTTACCCCTATCCGTTCGAATAACGTAACAACAATGTTGACAAAAATACTGCATTCACCTTTTACCCTCTATTTTCTCTTTTATGCCTTGTATTTTGTCATAATCGGAAAGTCAGCAGTAAAATTTATGAGGTACATGCTTTTGATGTATCCGTTTTTTGCCGTGATGGCAGGTTATGGAGTATCTGCTATTCTGGATTTATACAAGTCTCACAATGGCTTTTTCAATAAAGGATCATTGATACCCCGTCTAGCGCTCAGTGTGAGCTTTATCTGTTTTGCGTTACTCTGGACACTTCCGTTTTTACAGATTTATTCGACCAAAAGTACTCGTATAGCCGCAACCGAATGGATCAATAGAGCAGTTCCTGAAGGCGCGACAATTGCGGTCGAACACTGGGACGATCGTGTCCCGATATATGACCACGGGAAATATCAATATGAAGAACTGACACTATACGATATCCCTGACAGCGATTTTAAGTGGAATGTCCTGAATGAAAAGCTGGAACGAAGTGATTATATCGTGATTGCATCAAACAGGCTGTATATACCGCTTCAGCGCCTTCAGGAATGCGGTGATCACGGCAGATGCTATCCCCGGACCGGAGAATACTATCGCCGGCTTTTTGCCAATGAACGCGGATTTGTAAAAGTAGCAGAGTTTTCCTCTTATCCCCGACTGAGTATCGGAAACTGGCAGTTGAAAATCATTGATGATCATGCCGATGAATCTTTTACTGTATATGACCATCCGAAAATTATGGTGTTTAAGAAAATATGAAAAAATTTCCGGTAAAAGATATTCTTGTTGCATTGATTTTGATGATTATTGCGGTCGTCCCGCGGGTTATTTTGATTGACCGGATTCCTCTGGGGATCCACGGAGATGAAGCCTGGACAGGACTTGATGCTCTCAAAATATTAACTGAAGGCCCCATTCCTGCATACTCTCCCAGTGCTCTCGGTCAGCCTTCAGGACCGGCCTATCTGACGGCTCTCTTTTTTAAACTTTTTGGTGAAGGTGTCGTGACACTACGCCTTTCAATGGCATTTTTCGGCATCATAACAATTCCCTTTATGTATCTTTTCATAAAGAAGCTCTACGGATCAACAGTTTCAGTAATTATCACCCTCCTCTTTTCATTTTCGCTGATTCATCTTCATTACTCCCGGATTGGTTTTATGCTTATCAGCGCCCCTTTCTTTGTCACGGGAACGCTTTACTTTTTTTCCTTATTTTTATCAAATAAAACATATCTCACACTTATTCTGGCGGCGGCTTTTTGCGGCCTGGGAATGTATTCATACAACAGTTATATCTTATTTCCTCCCCTTTTATTCCTTGCATTCATGTATCTCTGGGCAGTGAAACAAATATCCTGGAAACACATCCTCGTTTTTTCACTCACTTTTATTATTACAGCCTCATTCCTGCTTATTCAGCTTGCATCCGGTCCGAAAGAATATTTTTCTCATCATAAGACGATCTCCGTCTTGAACCAAGCCGAATTTAAGACCGGAAGCACCGGTAAGAAGCTGAATTTTATCTATGAAAACGGGTTTAAGAAGACGAAAGCGTTTTTTATCGGGCATCAACATGACGGCGCTGACGGATACGGAGATTATCAAAGTATCGATTACATCATTCTGGCTCTTGCAACTGGCGGAATACTAACAGCGATTATCAAACGAAATAAGTTCGTATTGTGGCTTTGTATAGGATTAATGATTCAAATGATACCTCTGTTCTCAACAATAGACGGATATTATCGGCGGGTACTGATTGCATATGTGTTTTTGTATATCATCGCAGGATATGCTCTATTTGTGCTTCTACAGCTTGTACACGAAAGAAAAAAGCTTGTATTGCTATCAGTTGTCTCGCTACTTTCAGTGGCTCAGATCACCCTCAACCTGTGGCAGTACTTTGTTCTTTTCCCGAGTTCTCCAATTGCTCTATTTGTCTTTTCTCCGGGAGTATATGCCGGCCTTGAGCGGATTCCGGAAAATGCCGATGTTTTATTGTACTCAGATCGATACAGCTGTGAATACGAAACATTTCGCTTTCTTCTTGACGGCCGGGAATGTATTACCTACATAGAAAATATGCCTATTGAAGATACCAATAGCTATGTGAAACTGTACATTGACAGCTATATTCCAACGGGATTAAACGAACCGTATGCTAACCCCGTTTTTGATCAGGCTAAAAAGGTTGTTGCGGTTATAGACTACTAGAAGGCTCTCTATGTGATATAATATGCTCGTATGTCAAATTATACTGAAATGCTGCGGCAAAGATACCAGTCCAATCGATATCCTGAACTCAATGGCACAAGATCGTATTCAGATACATTTTTTACCCAGTGGCAGAAAGACGGATTTATCCCGGCTTATCATGGATTAGTTACAGACATGCGGGCTCATTCCGAATCAGACGCACAATGGGATACTCATCTTCAAGCTATTGCTGTTCTCGGGTATTCTGCTCTGGCAACTACGGGGCTCCCCTCCTATATGGAAGAGGTCAAATCAATCCGAAATCGTGGGAAAGATCTGAATCCGATAGAAAGATCTGCGCTCTCACTGTATGCCATAGCGTTGCTCCCTCTTATGGCCTCATGGCCAGGTAGTGATGACTCTGATCCGGATGATATTGTCGAATTAGTAACGTTTCAGAATGAACTGGAAGGCGGCCTGTTTACAGAAAGCAGAATCGTCACAAAAGAAGTAGACAGAAGACCCATGACACGTCAGGAAGCCAACGATGCTATCAAAGCCAGAGATAGAGACCCGAATTCAAGAGGATGGAGCCGCATTGAGTAACTACTACCCTCAGATAAATTTCTTGAAAATACTAAGTATCCCCTGTTTCCAGGGTACGCGATGTGAGACTCCGCTTTGTCCCTCAAAGTCCGACAAATGATCCAGATACCATCGATAGTTCTTGATCAAGGCGTCTTTATTCGAGTATCTGGGTTTGTAGTTTAGCTTTTTTTCAGCTTTATCAATCGAAACAAATGAGTCTTTTGAAGCGGTCTCATATACCCAAGCGTACAACGGAGAGATTTTTAAGGCTTCAAGAATCCTAAGTACTCCGATCACAAGCCCTGCCGGAGTCCCTATCACTTTCTTGCCGTATCCGGCTTCATCAAGCACTGCCTGATAGTCCTCCCCCATCGTCGTGAACTCACGAGCACCGATATTAAAAACATCATTTACTGATTTCTTATCCAGCGTCATACAGGCATGAATGGCATCACAAAGATCTTCAACATCAAGAAGCTGATAACGGTTTTTGCCGTTTCCGATCATCGGGAATCCGTGTCCGTCCTTTGCCCAGTCATACAGCACTGCGAAGACTCCTAAACGCTCCGGTCCGACAAACGATTTCGGCCGAATAATGGAAACTGTAAGACCCTTTTCGCGTGCTTTTTCACAGATTTTTTCGGCTTTAATCTTCGCTTCTCCATATGGCCCAACGCCGATCAGCTTGTCATGTTCATACAACGGATGATGATCAGGTACGCCGTATACAGCTGTGGATGAGATGTGGATAAATCGGTCAATCCTGTGGATAATCGCACCGTCAATAACGTTCTTTGTCCCGTCAATATCGGTAGAATAGATATCTTCCTCCGAGTAAAGAGGTAACGCCGCAGCACAGTGGATAACTATATCCGATCCTTTCATGGATTCATGCAGTGTTTTTCTGTCACGAATGTCACCGACAATAGCCGTAATCTTATCTCTGCAGTCATCATAGTCAAACGGCACGATGTCATAAGAAATAATCTTGTAGCCTTTTTTGAGAAGATATCGAATGAGGTTTATTCCGAGGAAACCTGAACCACCGGTAATGAAGACTGTTTTCATGGGTATTATTATGCCCGAAAGAAACCTTATTTACAACTGGCAAGAGGAAATGATTGATGCTCTCTGGCCGATCGGATCGTATGTTTTGTTGTCTTATAAGGAAACTGTATACCCTGCTTTGCGTATGAAATGACAGATTCTTTAATGAGTTGTTCCAGAAGTTTTTTTCTTCGAATTTGTACTGAAATTTCCTTTGAAAAATAATCTACAACATATGCCGGGACAGACGAAGATCCAAGTATTTTCAACGCGGCAACCCGATGATGCCCGTCCAGAACAATATGAAAATCTTTTGCCACAACAATGGGTTCTTTTAAAGTTTGCTCTTCTCTCAGTGACTGTACCAGCTCATGAACGCGTTTTTTTGATACGCGTTCATGAGCAACAAGGTCTGCAATCGGTATCATACAGGCTCTCATTTTCATGGTAATTTATTCTGTAAAAACTCATCATAACCCGACAAGTCAAGAAGTCCGTGACCTGAGAGATTGAAAAGAATGACTTTTTTCTTCCCCTCCTCTTTTACTTTTAGAGCTTCATCAATCGCGGCTTTTATTGCATGCGTACTCTCAGGAGCGGGAATTATTCCTTCAGCCTGTGCAAACGTCACACCGGCTTCAAACACTTCTTTTTGTTCATATGCTCTCGGTTTTGTAATACCCTCATTATTCAGGAAAGATAAAGTAGGAGCATTGCCATGATACCGAAGCCCGCCGGCATGCATTGACGGCGGAACAAAATCAGAACCCAGTGTTTCCATTTTGAGAAGCGGAGTAAGTCTGGCTGAATCGCCGAAATCATACTTATATTCTCCTTCTGTCATTTTGGGACAAGCCGCAGATTCTATGGCCAGTGCTTCAAGATGAGGTTTGACACCGGAGATCTTATCGATCAGAAACGGTATCGCAAACCCGCAGAAATTACTGCCCCCGCCAACACAGCCTATGATCGTATCCGGGTATTCACCTGCAATCTCCATCTGTTTTTTTGCTTCCTGACCGATCACTGTTTGATGCAAAATGACGTGATTTAAGACACTGCCAAGTGCATACTTTGTCTTACCGTCCTGTACAGCCTCTTCAAGTGCTTCACTGATCGCAATTCCCAGACTTCCCGGATGATCAGCATCCTTTTCAAGATATGATCGACCTACTGCCGTTTTTACAGACGGACTTGCGTGTACTTCCGAACCGAAGATCTGCATTATCGTTTTCCTGTAGGGCTTCTGATCATACGAAACCCTTACCATAAACACTTCGCATTGCAGATCAAAAAAGCGACAGGCAATACTCAGTGCACTTCCCCATTGTCCTGCACCGGTTTCAGTCGTAAGTTTTGAAGTACCTTCTTTTTTGTTGTAGTATGCCTGAACTAAGGCTGAATTTATTTTATGACTGCCCGAAAGTGTTGCTCCTTCATGTTTGAAATAAATATGAGCAGGTGTATCAAGAAACTTTTCCAGACGTCTTGCCCGCATAAGAGGTGTAGCACGATACATCGAGTAGATATCACGTACTTGATCGGGAATTTCCAGATCCTTGTCCTGAAGCATTTCCTGTCTGATAAGTGATTGCGGAAAAATCGCTTCCAGATCTGCCTGGCTTACCATTTTCCTTGTCGCGGGGTGAAGCGGCGGATCAGGAATTTTCCCCAGATATTTTTGCAGATAAAAATTAATATTTACAAAATGTGTCGGCATTTCGTTTTTCGGAATGCTTACTTGTCGTGTATTCATAAAAAGATAAAATAATAAATAATTGGCAAAGAGTGAGGAGGATGCATGGGATTTGACTACATCTTCTCCTCACAAACTACTTGATGTAACTACTTCTCCTTGGGTTTGTCCTTATCCTTGTCCGGTTTCGGCTCCGGCTTGGGATCTGGAATTGATTCTCCGCCGATATCTTCCCAACAGTGAATGAGCAACATAGTTTATTCCTTTCCTAGAACTGGTAGCTGAAACGATCGGTTTCCCATGCATCCTCGAAAAGTACGACTCTTCGAAACGATCGGGAAAGCTTGGATCCCGACAGTGCCGATGAGCCATAAAAAAACCCTCCGTTTTGGAGGGCTCATTGAAACGGGCGTTTATTCACCCACTACAATCAACCCTCCTTTTTCGGAAGAGCCATTTCTGCCAATATGTATCGATAATAATTGTATTCATATAATCGTTATGCAATGTTTGAAAACCTGCCTTTTTGAACTTCTTTTGACCCCCTTGTCACAGTCGCGACCCCGACACCCAATTTTTGTGCAATCGTATGCTGCGGTACTCCCCTTTTGAGCATCTTTACAATCTCTATACGTTTCGGTAACTCCTCTATCTCTTTTGGTGTCAAAAGAGCCAATAAAAACTCACGCATTTCTTTTTCCGTTTTTATCGACAGTAGAATCGAAATGAGTTCATTCATAAATACTAGTATACTAGTAAAATAGTATTTGTCAAGTATATTTTATGGTTTCAATGAACAATGTGTATTGAATGAGTGGTTGCGGGAGAGGAATTACTTCTCCTGACGGACCAGGCCCTTTAGTTCCCGCAGCATGCCGGGAAGATCCTTTCCTTCCCGCTCATACACAATCATCTTTCCTTTTACGGGAATAATATGAATGGCAATTCTGAACAAAACACCTTTTTTCTCTTCCTCAGCTATGACTTCTGCGCTTCTGATCTTATCGTCTTTTTGGATGTGATCAAATACATAGTCAACAAGCTCCGTTACGACAGAAATATGTGCCTCATTGAAATTCTTCGTCGTAAGTTGTACCGGTTTCTGATCTTCCTGCATATGAAGTATTGTGAGTAAATTTCTCGTTGTAATAATACCTAACGGATGTTCGGTTTCATCAACAATAATAACGCTTCCTCCTCCCTTCTCCAGGATCATGTCGATCGCATCGGCTGCGGTCTTATCCTGTGTCAGTATCTGCAATGTTTTTTGCATATAATTTTTGACTTTTGCATTTCTGAACGTATTTGTCTCATCACTTCCACGGCCTCCTTTTTTCCTCTTTCCCGGAGCAATCATATACGGAACCAGATCATAGTAACTTAATATTCCGTCCAATTTTCCGCGGTTATCCAAGACAACAAGCTTGGATATTTTATGCTCTTTAAACAGAGAAAGTGCATGTGCGATTGTGTCATCTCCCTTCACGGTCTGAAAGGGAGTACTTTTTGACTCAAGCATTCCTTTGAGATAAATACGATCGACACTATCCCTCATCAGTCGCAGTAATCTTCTGGCTGATGTGATACCTACAAACTGCTCCTGTTCATTGAAAACAGGAAGGTAATGAATGCGTGATTCCCACATCATTTTTGCTATACGGCCGACAGTGTCATCTTCATAAATTCTCGGCGGATGATGCAGACAGTTTTCTGTTTTGGTATCTCCGTCATAGGCTGAGGATTGTATCAATGCATAATAAGGATTGATCACACCTAAGAAGTTGTCTT
Source organism: uncultured Gammaproteobacteria bacterium (assembly GCA_964394215.1). GTDB lineage: Bacteria > Patescibacteriota > Microgenomatia > UBA1406 > GWC2-37-13 > UBA1450. Next base: position 37,004 of record CAYMVU010000001.1, on the reverse strand, counting down.
GCTCGTCCATGACAAATGCAGCATCGTGAGAACTGGAAAGCTGTCCTAATGCTTGTGACAACGTATCCTCAGGCGTCACGCGGATGATATCATTCTTCTTCAGAAGATCTTTTACATTTCTCATAGGTGTAATAATGAATTATTAATGCTCAAAATAAGGTTGCACTGCTAAATTCCCACTTACTGACATGCAGTGCAGGAGCCAGTCCGATCAGCTCACCTTCGAAACTGGCCAGCTGCGTTAGCTTATTTTCAATAGATACAACATTATTCAGTGCATCCGGAATACTTTGATTAAATCGAAGATTTTTAACAGGTTTGACGATCTTCCCGTCTTCGATAAGAAACGTCCCGTCACGTGTCATACCGGTGATATTGAGTGCTTTGGGATTAAGCACCCGTACATACCACAGTCTTGTGACCAATAATCCTTTTTTGACGTCTTTTATCATCTCTTTCCGGGTTTTGTCGCCCGGCGATATATATAAATGAAGCGGAATCGGACCGAGAGTATTCGGCGCCGGAAGCGCATGGCCTGTATTCTCTACTTTGTATTTTTGCGCATAATATGAATCGTATGCAATCTGTTTTAGAATGCCGTTTTCTACAAATACTGTTTTCTTTTTCGGATACCCTTCAAAATCAAACGGCATCGGAAAGACGAGTTCGTGAAAAGGGTCATCGATTAGTGTAATATTGTCGCCAAATACCTGCTCCCCCATCCTGTCAGAGAGATAACTGGACTTTTCGTGATAAATTCTTGCGTTAGGACCATACCACTGGAAGAAGGCCATCATCTCAGAAACTGCCTGCGGTTCTAAAATGACTTCATACTCCCCCGGCTCAATATCTTGCGGATCGGCGCTTTCAAGTGTTTTCCTGACTGCCGTTTCCGCCACATTTGTAGCATCGACATCAGCGGCACTCCGTGCGACATCAGCGGCAAATCCGCTTGATGATTTGCCCATAACAATGGTTGAAAGATTGCATGAAGATCCGGCATGATATGCGAAAACACCAAGAGAATTTGCTACAGCAAGCTCTGAAACATCGTTTGCATACGCTCCCGATGCAGTCAGATTTTTATGAAGCGCTTTCTGAATGATTGTGTAGGCACCGTCAGCAAGTTCTTCCTCGGTACCATATGAAATATCATTCTCAACATCCGGAATCTTCTCAGGTCCGGGCAGCGAAACAAACTCCGGATCAGGTTCCTGAAGTTGTGCAAGTTTTGTTGCCTTCTCAACAACATCTTGCAAAGATCTTTCATCAAATGAATTCGTAGAGGCCACACCGATTTTTTTATCAAAAATAACACGGACTGATATTCCCAGATCTTTCCAGGCCATATTCTGATGAATCTCGTTGTTTGCAAATCGTGTCAAGGCATTCCCGCTCACTGAAAGCATTACTTCCGTCTGATCCGCTTTAGAAAGCTTCAACACTTTTTCTGCGATTTTTTTTAGTTTTTCTTTACCGAACATATGAACTTTGTTGCGTAATAATAAAATTTGTGAGTGAGTTTTGATTTTTCGCCGGACGACGTTGCCCTCGTGATGGAGCAATTCTCCTCCGTAAGCGACTAACTCGCTCGCAACATTCTGTTATCAGCAACAACTTATAAATTCCTACCACTTCACCACTCCAACCTTTACCTTCCTGAATCTCGCCGGACTTGCACCATGTCCCGTATACATCACCTGGCTCGGTTGTCCTTTACCACAGTTTGGCGTCCCCCACACCGTCCATTCCCCTCTTCCACATATTGCATCACACGAATTCCAAAACTGAGGAGTAATCCCCTGATACGTCGGATTCCTGAGCATCCTTCCCTTCTTCCCGTTTTTGATTTCCCAGCCGATCTCCGTCCCGAACTGAAAATTGTACCTTTTATCATCTATGCTCCACGATCGGTTTGTGGACATGAGAATCCCGTACTCGGTATCTGCAATCAATTCGTCTAAAGTCCATGCCCGACCCGTGCCTTCTTCTCCACCGGGCTCGAGATTAATATTGGTCATCCTGATCATCGGAAGTCTGCTCCATGATGAAGCCCGTACTGTCCCGTTTGATTTTTTATCATATTTCGGGTTGAGTTCATGCAGTTTGGAAACCGTATCGCGGGAAGTTATGTAGTCCTGAAAAATGCCGTTTTTTACCAAATAAGTACGCTGGGCCGGAACGCCTTCATCATCATAGCCGAATGTTCCCAGTCCTCCCGGAATGGTAGCATCAGCAGTCAGATTGACAATATCTGAGCCATACTGAAAATTGAATAGTTTATCGGGTGTAAGAAAACTTGTACCTGCATATGAGGCTTCATACCCGAGCGCCCGATCAAGCTCTACGGCGTGCCCGCAGCTTTCATGAATCTGTAGTGCCAGCTGATTACTGTCCAAAATAAGGTCAAACTCACCGCTCGGACAAAGATCAGCTTTCAACAAATCAACGGCTTCCTGACCGACGCGCGGAGCATTTTCTACTAAGTCCAGTCCGCGCACCAATTCATACCCTCTTGTCTGATTCTGACCGCGGAACGAATTGGGATATGACCTATTTTGGAATTCTGTTCCGTCAACTGCCGAGGCCTCAATCCCCGCCCCTGTCCAAATGATTTCCTGATCAATTTTTGAGCCGTTCGTTGAGACAAAAAACTTTTTTTCGCAGTTTGCCTGATATGACGCCTGTGTGACAACGATTTTATCACTGACTCTGAGTGCCTTATCTGCTTCAATAAGAAGCTCTAGCTTTTCACCCATCGGCACCTGAAATGGATCTTCCGTAATGGGTGTTTTATATGAACCTTGTACAGGCTTCATATCATCAAGCTGAACGTCAGTAGTTTTGTGTTTTAAGGAAGCATCCGCAATAGCCAAGGCTTTTTGAACAGTCTCATCGATGCCTTTTTCAGACATGTCCTGGGATGCTGCAAAACCCCACACACCGTTTTTCAGAATCCGCACATTGTAGCCTCTTGAAGAAGAAGATTGAAGTGCTTCCACGACTCCGTCTTTTGTAGAGATATCTTCCGACTCCTGATCGACGACCCGAACATCCGCATAATCAACATGGGAAGGGACTTTAGAAAGGATGCCTTCTGCATCATTGCGCATATGTACATTATAATTCATAATCTTACTTATTTCATGTCCAGACATTATCGCGTTCCAAGATTAAAAGCGGGTAAGAATGTGTTACAATTCCTAAATTATGGAACAATTTTACTATGACAGGCAGCAAGCAGAACCGATGTTTCCGAGAGAAACATTACTGCAAAAAGCTGAAGACTATTTGAAAGCCGAACAACAATATAAGCAAGTTTTTTCTGATTTTCGTACTGCAAACGGAACTGAAAGAGAGTCTTATGCACAAATCCTGCAATCGTTACACATAAAAATGCAGATGTTGAGAAACACCTATGCCCTCACCATCGGCGGACTACACGGGCAGGAAATTTCAGGACAGGAATCACTTTATGATCCGGCAATCCATACGTGTACCGAACTCCACGGGAATGTCGGACAGGGCGATCCTATCCGTTTTTTAAACACTGCAATTTGCGCATCTGATGAAAGCATTCTTGTTGCGGCACAGGGCGTCAGGGTTTATTAAGAAACTGCAAGAAACTCTGAAATGATCTGATTCATTCTTTATAATATTAGAATGGAACTGGCTACATCTATTAAACTGCTTATTTCTTTGGCAATCGGCGCAGCTATCGGACTTGAAAGAGAAATTCATCAAAAAAAGGATCATCACAAAAACCGTTCAGGAGCTCTTCTTGGAGTACGGACATTTTCGCTCACAACGTTACTCGGCTCTATAGCAGGTCTCCTCTACGCAGATCATCTCGTTTTGTCAACACTCCTTACCGTATCTTTTATTCTGGTCATTGTGAGCAACTATATCATTACAGCATTCGTAACGAAGGAAAGCGGAATCACAACCGAGCTTGCTGCATTGATGAGTTTTCTCATCGGCGTCCTCATCGCTCTTGAACTCTTTCCAATGACAGTGACTCTCTCGTTAGCGATAGTTCTTATGCTCATTCTTGCATACAAAGAACAGGTTAAGAATGTTGTTGAGGATATTCACACACGTGAGATCAAAGCAATTCTAAGCTACAGTATAATAGCCGTCATCATCCTCCCCTTCTTGCCGAATATCGATATTACCGTATCTCAAATTCCGTATGTACGGGATATCGCAAACTCATTTGGTTATTCGCTGGACACATGGGGAAATCTTGAAGTTTTTAACCCATTCAAAACATGGCTGATTGTTGCGATCATCACTGGCGTTGATTTGGTCGGATATATTTTGGAGCGAATGTTCGGAAAAGGCCGAGGCTTGATTGTCACCAGTCTGGTGGGCGGTTTCGTGTCGTCAACTGCGACAACTCAATCTCTGGCCGTACAGAGCAATGAAACCAAACAGATCAATCATCTTGTAGCAGCAGCAATGCTTGCTACATTTGCCAGCTTCTTTTCACTTTTTATCATAATTCTCCCTCTCAATCCAACTTTTACCATAACTATCATTCCGACACTTCTTATTCTTGTTGTAAGTTTCGGCATTACAAGCGGAGTATTTCTATTTTTAAGCCGTAAACAGAAAAAAACCGAACTGAGTGAAGAAAGTGCTCAAACCCGCAAAATATTTTCCATTAAACCTGCCCTTATTTTTGCCGGCTTATATCTTTCCATCAAGCTTCTTTCGAATATTGCTCTGCGGTTTTTCGGACAAAGCGGTTTCCTTGTGACCGCTGGTCTTGCCGGCCTGACAGGGCTTGATGCGATGACTATCAATATTGCCGAGTTATCCCGTCAGGCGATTGATATGCAAACAGCAGTCCTGGCATTTCTCATTGTGAATGCAGTCAACCTGCTCGCAAAAACATTCTATATCTTCCTCCAGGGAAAACGCGAGTTTGTTTTCAAATACGGAGCTGCCATGGTCGTGATCATCGTCATATCTTTTGCAGGACTTTGGTTTGTGTGATCACCGAAGAGATAAAAGAGGATCCTGTACAAGCTGATAACCTGCTTGACCGGCAGCTTTCTGATAATCTGCCATGCACTGCCCGACAAAAGCTCCGCCGACTTTTATGCCCTTCACGCCAATAGGGTACGGCTCAAAAGAACTGGCATCTTCAATCATCCGAAGAGAAATACCTGCTTCCTCAAGCGCCTGAAGATGGCGAAGAATGCGTTGCGCATCCCGAATCTGTTCTATTTCAGCAGGTTTTTGACCATTAGCAACACGCTCGAGAGATTGTCGATGGACAATATCGACACCGAATCCCCGATACATTTCAGGAGTAAATAATGTTTCTGTTGGTAGTTCCATACTATTACTGTTAAGACTGAGATTTACGTTCCATGTACTTTTTCCCGTGGCCGACATGTGTGTTGATAGGCCGTGACTTTATGTGCTCGGGAAGTTCATTTTCATCCCATGCCTCAGCTTTCAAAACACCAAGGGAATCAAATGGCGCTCCGATTGTCTCTGCATTTACGCCGTCAGGATTGCGGTTCACCATGACGCAGACCGAAACAACTGTTCCGCCGGTTTCCCGTACAAGGTCAACAACCTTTTTTACCGATCCGCCAGTGGTTGACAGATCCTCAATGACAAGCACATTTTTTCCCCGAATAAGAGCATCATAACCGCGTGTGAATGCCATTGATTTGTCTGGCATTTTTTCAGCATAGACACCGAGAATTTCCTTTCCTTTCAACTTTGTCAGATGATACGCTGTCCAGGTTGAAAGTATAATACCGCCCAAAGCAGGTGCGGCGACAACATCAATCTCTGCCTCTTTATATTTTTCCGCAAAAAGCTGACCGACCTGACTGACTTCTTCAGGATGAGGATAAATAGCATCTTTATTTACATACACTTCACCGTGTTTACCTGATGTATATACAAAATGATCATCGGTCATCACCGCGTTGACCTTTTTCAGAATTTCAATAATGTCCATATTATGTGCGGAAACTGTTAATCGCATCTCTCAACTTCATTGCCTCAGCCACGGGGTTTTGTGCATAAATAATGCTTCTTCCAGCGTTGATGATCAGCCCTTTTTTTTGCGAATTGAGGCCGCTCCTCACCGTAGCTTCCAGTTCTCCTCCCTGCTCCCCCACTCCCGGAACAAGAAACGTCATATCCCCTGTTATTTGCCGTATAATTCCAACATCCTGCGGATTTGTCGCTCCAACCACAAGCAACACATTATTGTTCGTATTCCACTCGTGAGCAGCTTTATGCGCAATCACCTGATATAAGGGCATTTCCACATTGTTGTACCGAACCGGTAAACCCTGTATCTCGATTGCTCCCGGGTTCGTATTTCTGCATTGAATGATTACTCCGATATCTTTCATTCTGAGAAAATCATCGATTGACTCTTTCCCCAGGTACGGATGAAGTGTAATAGCATCAGCATGTAAGTAATCGAATGCATAGGTTATATACCCTGCATTACTGCTTCCGATATCACCCCGTTTTGCATCAAGAATGAGTAACACATCGGGAAATCGCTCTTTTATATAGTTACATGTTTGTAGTAATTGTTCTATCCCGCTCGCACCCCACGCCTCAAAAAATGCTGAGTTCGGTTTGTATGCAATCGCATACTCCTGAGTCAGATCAATAATATATTTTGAAAACTCAAAAAGCGGCTGCTCTTTTAATTGAAAAATGGAAGGAAGTTGTTGACGGACGGGATCAAGTCCTATACAAAGAAGAGAGTTTTTTTTATCAATCGCGTTATTCAGTCTGTCAATGAAAGACATGCTTTATTATACAAATTCGAACGGGTATGTACAGATCAAAATCCGTCAACGATCTCAAGGATTTCACTGATATCATCCACAACATAATCAGGCTCTGTCTCAACAATGCGTTCGCCATGAAAGCCGTACGTGACGCCGATTGTGTGTGTTTTAGCATTTTTCCCGGCTGCCACATCGACAGGACTGTCTCCGATCATAATTGCATCATCGGGATGAACATTGAAAAAATCCAGTGCTTTTTTTATTCCTTCCGGATCGGGCTTTGGAGTGGTCACATCTTCAAATCCTACAAAAAAATCAATAAGCGGAAAAAGTTCTGCCTCTTCTAACGTCTCTATTGCAGTATCCCGTGCCCGTGTGGTGACGGCACCAATTGAGATTCCTTTTGTTCGAAGTGCTTCGAGTGTTTGCAATGAATTGGGGAACGCGGCGGCAAGTCCGGCATTTTCAAATTGATACTCCCGATGAGCTTCCATAAAAGGATTTACAACATCAAGACCGGTAATTTCACGATATGTATCCTCCAAAGACTTCCCCATCAAAAGGCTCATTTCTTCGCGCGAAAGAAGATCGTGATTATGCCGGCCGAGACTGTGTTCATAGGCCTGATAAATATACTCTGATGTATCTATAAGTGTTCCGTCTACATCAAAAAGTATTGCCTTGATTTTCATAAGTGTCCTCAATCATATCACATCAACGCGACCATCTGCACTACCTTTTTCAAAATTTTCAAGCGATCTCAGCGTTTCTTCCGCAATTTTTTTCACTGATGCGTCAGAATAAAATGCAATATGAGGTGTAATTACAACATTGGGAAAGCCAAGAAGCGGATTTTTGCTGTCGAAGGTTTTTTCATCCTCAAGAACATCCAAGCCGACTAATCGAAATTTTTCAATATTGTGAATCAAGGCTTTAGTATCAACTAACTCCCCACGTGCCGTATTAATGAGAACTGATTGATCTTTCATTTTTTTGATGGATGATTCATTTATCATGTGTCTTGTGCTATCAAGAAGTGGTGCATGGAGTGTGATCACATCAGACTGCTTCAGCAGTTCCTCAAGCTCAACATATTCATAACCCAGTTCTTCTTGAGCTTTTTCATTTTTAAATACATCATATGCCACAACATTCATCTCAAATGCATTGGCCCGCTTTATCACTTCAAGTCCGATACGTCCGGTACCGACAACGCCCAAAGTCTTTTCTTTCAGTGCCATTCCTAAATGTCCGGTATATGAAAATGTACCTTCTTTAATCTCCTGTTGAGTCGTAAGAATATTTCTTGTGCCGGCAAGAAGAAGCGCAAATACGTGTTCTGCGATATTAAATGATCCGTAATCCGCGATATGATAGACGGCAATCCCCTTCTCGCGGCAGTACTCAATATCAACATGGTCTGTACCTACTGTACGGGTAATAAGCAGTTTGAGATTGGGAAATTGAGATAAAGTACGAGCATCGGCCTGTGATGCAGTTTTAATGCTCACAGCTTCTGCTTTTTTCAACGAGTTATTCTCACAGTTTTGTAATGAGGTTGAAGTTTTGTCACCTGATAAATACGTATCAAGTTCCCGGTCAACGTCAAAGTGTATGATATGCATAATATTCATTATATCGTTTTCAGTTCGAATTATGTATAATTCTGCCTTATATGCCGACAAAAGAACAAAAACTGCAGGTTGCACTCGGTCATCTTATGGAAAACCTTCCCTATAATGAACGGGATGAATTACCCGATTTTATTCGAAGTATGCCATCTGAAGGAGTGAACTTCTGGCTGGACTGGGCTCAAAATGCCGTCAGTCGAAGAAAAGCCACAAATGAACTTGTTTATCGGTTACAGCAAAAAACACCACTTCGTAAATTTACTCCCCATGCAATGCATCGTATGCTTAATCAGTTTAGTGATGATGGAATCAATACCTGGCTCAAAGATATTGATGAAGGAGTATATCCTTTAGCAGTCATTAGTAAATAAAAACCATATGACGCGGAAAAACACGAGGAGCCGGCAGAGGTCTTTCAAAATCTATTTCAGGAAATAGTATGGGTACAACAACATATCACCCCTGCACTGTATGCTATGGAAGGTATGGAGCCGATGATTCAAAATCTTATCAGCGTCGCGTATGGAGAATCTCAACTTGACACCGTTGGCGTTCACAAAGGTAAGCTCTTTGTGCCTCAAAACGGAACGTATACTCAGAAAGAAGCTCATTTGTACTGTCCGTTTGATTATGAGCGGGTATCTGCTGGTCTTGTTCTCAGTGACCATAATCAGGACTTTGCTGTCCTTGCTTTTCACTCACAACCACGCATCACTGAAAGACTCCCGTCCCGAACTCAATTCTCAATCATAACAGCACAGGATCCTGAACTCATGAACTTACAGCAGCTCCGTATGCAGTTTTATGATGTGACAAATCGGCCTTGTCCTTCAAACAGAAGCTATACCGTTGTCGGAGACTTCACAACACTTGTTGACGGAACTATTGATACAGAAGAAATGTTTCTGTTAAAGCAGCATCCGGAAAAGCAACTATTCTATCGTGATTTGCAATAACAGAGTGTCCAACTCCGCGTCTGTCATTATCTTTTCGCTAAGAATGACCTGTCGGAAACCCTTACCGGTTTGGATCGTTTTATTCACTAAATCCGTCACTTTATCGTATCCCAATACTGGAGTCAGGAGTGTTGCATATGCAGTCGAGTTTTCGAGATGAAAGCGACAGCGTTCTTCATCGACGGACAGGCAACTGATGCATTTCTCCGTGAATTGTGTGACCCCCACAATGAGAAGTTTGAGTGAAGTTATGAGTGAATCTGCTGCTGTCGGGAACATGACAGCAAGCTGTAAATCAGAAGTCTCATTTGCCATCTGAACTGCTAGATTTTTTCCGGAAACATGATAATAAATCTGATTCATCGTTTCAGGAATGACAGGATTCACTTTTCCCGGCATGATAGATGAACCTTTCTGTAACGGCTTTAAGACATACTCTCCTATTCCTCCACGCGGACCGCTCGCCAGAAAGCGAATATCATGTGCAATTTTCGAAAGATTTCCCGCCAGTAACGTAACAAGACTACTCAGGTGAACAAAATCAGAAGTAGTTGACGTGAACGAATAGAAATTGTCTGTCGGTTTCAATTGTACATCCGTTGTTAATAATCGATTCAGCTCCCTGTACAACTCTGTCCGAAATGACTTTGTTGCGTTCATACCGTTCCCTATCGCCGTTCCTCCTAAATGCGCCTCCTGCAGATACGGCAGGAACTGACTGATTCGTTTCAGATCCCTTTCAATTGTCGCTTTCCAGGCACCTACCTCTGCTCCCACGGTGGTCGGTATGGCATCCTGCATATGGGTTCGTGCCAGCTTTTTGACATGACCGTACCGCTTGATTGTCTTTTCATACTCTTTTGAAAGTTTCTGCAGTTGATCCACCAGCTGATGTGAAAGTTGCAGACAGACAATTCGCAGTGCTGTCGGGTTGACATCGTTGGTAGACTGACTCATGTTGACATGGTCGTTCGGATGAATGTCTGCTTTTGCTATCTCTGAAGCCCGCGCAGCTATCACTTCATTGACATTCATATTGATGGATGTCCCTGCTCCTCCCTGTAAAGACGATATCGGAAATTGATCATCATGCATTCCGTCCAGAATTTCATCACATGCTTTGATGATTGCATTCGCACGTTGTTTGTCCAGTTCTTTCACCTGATAATGAGCACGTGCGGCAGCTTTTTTTATAATTGTGATTGCATAGACAAGTTCTAGAGATACCTTGGGTACTTCGAAAGGAAAGTTCTCAAGGGCATGTTTTGTTTGATTTCCGATATATGATTTCATGAAGTAAGTATATACCCGACGAAAGACTAACCCAAATACATCAAAATGCTGTCTATTTTACCCAGGGATACTTCTCAACCTTTCCTGAAGCTGTGCGATGATACTTTCCGAATTCATCAATTTGTTTTAGCTTCTCTCCGTCAATCACAGGACCTTCCACACACATTCTCCAACCGGTCGGATCGACACAACATTGTCCGCAGATGCCGAATCCGCATTTCATATACCGTTCAAGCGAAACTTCAAAGGGTATATTCTTGTCCCAGCAAACACCGGCAATTTTCATCTCCATAATTTCCGGTCCTACCGTATATGCGCAATCCACATTATTTGTTTGTATAAATTCGGCAAAAAGATCAGTATTAAAACCCTTATATCCTTCCGATCCGTCATCGGTCGCTATATGAAGTTCTACTCCGATTTCCTGCATCCAGTCGACATACAGGAGCTCATTTTTACTACGAGCCCCGATAAATAAATGAACGACATGACCTTTTTTTCGAGCCTCCTGAGAAAGATACGACAAAGGTGCCATCCCGTATCCTCCGCCGATAAGAGCGATGCTTCCGGGCTTTTCAGGCAATGTGAACGTCGAACCATACGGACCCCGAAACCCGAGCATATCTCCTTCTTCCATCATGTGCATTGCCTTCGTGCTGTCACCGACCGCTGCCACCGCCAAACGGAATCCTTCTCCGTCTTTTTTTATCAATCCGAATGGTTTCTCATCAAATCCGGGAATCCAGCACATCACAAACTGCCCCGGCTTTCCGGGAAAATCATAGTCAAAAATGAAAGTCTTCACCCTCTCACTCTCAGTGATTATTTTTTTTATCGCTATTGCCAGTGGTTTGTCGTATTGTTTCATATTTTTCATATAATTTTGCGGAACAGGTGGCCGAGCTGGAGGGGTCCCGACAGCGCGCAATGAAAAGAGCACTGGCGGGAAGATTAAGCGAGATCAGAATCTGGAACGTGCCGGCGTGTCCTATACTGAATGAGCTCCTCCCCTCATCTCCTCTAAATTCTTATACCCTTCACGATCCATAAACTCTCCCATCTCACCACAAATCTTTTTAAATACGTCAATTCCCCGATAATACACACCTGAGCCGATCCCCACGGCAGTCGCACCGGCCATAATATACTCTATTGCATCTTCACCCGTATTAATTCCACCCGTCCCAATGATCGGAATTTTTACCGCATTATATAAATTCCAAACAGCTCGAACACCCATCGGCAGTATCGCAGGACCCGAAATGCCGCCGACTTTGTTCGTCAAAATCGGCCTTTTCTCTTTTATATCAATGACCATTCCTGAGATCGTATTGATTGCTGTAACTGCATCGGCACCGGCTGCTTCTGCAGCTTTCCCAATATCTGCAATGTCGGGACTGTCAGCTGATAGCTTGGCAAATACCGCTGTATCACCAACTACAGATTTTACGGCTTTGATAAGATCTGAGGTCATTGTCGCATCGAGCGCAAACATACGGCCGAAGTCATCTTCTGTGTTAGGACATGATAAATTTACCTCAATAGCGGGAACTCCCGTTGCAGCCATTTTTTCACCAACCCGTTTAAAATTATCGATCGTGTCGGCAAACATACTGCCGAATACAGGGATCTCCAAACGCTTAACAGATGAAGTGATCTTCTCGATCGATCCGTCGATCCCGGGATTAGAGAGCCCAACTGCATTCTGAATTCCCTCCCCCCAGCTGAAGACCGTCGGGTTTTTGTGTCCCGTTCTTTCGGTCGGCCCGATTGATTTCAGTGTCACTGCACCGGCACCGTTTTCCTCAACGAATTTCAGGGATGAAGCACTTACTCCCATAATTCCGGAAGCTAAAACTGTCGGATTTTGAAGAGAAATTCCGGCGAGATTTACTGAAAGATTTGCCATATTTGGTTACATCATACCATGAAATAGTAACGAAAGTTTATGTTTTAAGTCAAAACTTGATATCAATCGCGAAGTAATCAAAATTTGTGAATGAAGTGGATGTTTGAGCCGATAACAAAATAGCGAGTTCACTTCTGAACAAATTTTCGGTTACGAGCGAGTAACTTTCAGATCCTGAACTTGATTCCGGATGGAAATAATTTCCTTTACAACTTCACACTTTGCTCTTTGACCACCATCTTCCCGTCATTTTCAATAGACACCACATTAAAATATCCCCTACCATGATCCTCGAAACTCGGCTGTTTCTGATCCGGCAGCAATCCAAACTGTAAGCATGTGCTGGCAACAGAACAATATCTGACACCGTCCTTCACAACCTGCGTCCCCCGATGCACATGGCCGAAAAATACTCCGTGAACCTTTTCGGCATGTGCCGCAAACAGCTTATGCAATCGCTCTCCTTCAAAAAGAAGCATATCGCGATCTATCCACGGACAGTCCATCGGAAGCAGCGGAAAATGGATGAAGATAGTTATAGGTTGTGAGTTCTGAGTTGTCAGTTCGTGCTCTATTACGGCAAATTGTTCATCAGAGATTGTCCCGTGCGGATCAATTTCCCGTGGTCCTCGCCCGTCCAGAGCCAAAAACCGTTGATTCCCCATTTCAAACCGATACACAACTTTATCGCTCATCAGATCTTCCTTTGGACCCATTGTCAAAAAATTCCGAACCATAGCACTCTCATCGTGATTACCAGCCACATAGTAGATGGGCATTGAAATATCCTTAGCCATTGTATTGAATAAATCATAAGACCGCTCATCAGGATCTGCCGCGATATCTCCCGTATGGACAATAAAATCCGGTCTGAACGGTAATGAAGAAATTGCTTTCAACACTTTTTCAAACGGCTGAAATGTCGCGACTCCCTGCAAAGTAAAATCCTTATTCGGACCGATATGAGTATCTGAAATATGAATAAATCTGATCATAATTCTCTATTTGTCATGCTGTCCGCCGGCCGGCGGATGTTTCAGCATCTTTAACAATAAGATCCCGAAATAAATTCGGGATGACATAATTAATAATGGTTCATATGTCTTATTTTAATAACCATTTTTTAAACTTTGCGGGTTGCCACGTATTCACAACCTGCTGGGGAATAACCCAACCGCGACGCGCCACATATACTCCATACTTCATCCAGTCCATGTTTGACGCGGCATGTGCATCTGTATCTATAATAAATTTAGCTCCGAGTTCTTGAGCCTCACGAACAAGTGTGTCAGGAAGATCAAGCCTTGATGGACCGGAATTTATTTCAAGTGCGATATCGTGTTCAATGACATGACGAAACACCTTGTCCCAGTTTACGTCAATCCCTTCACGCGATCCCAGGAGTCGACCCGTAGGGTGACCGAAAATACGTACCTTCGGATAGGAAAGTGCCTTAAGTACCCGCGCCGTCATCTCCTCAATTGACATCCTGAAAGAACTATGAATGGAAACAATCAGATAGTCGACATATTCTAACGCTTTCTCAGGAAGCGCGATTTCACCTGTTGGAAGAATATCCACTTCCAGTCCGATAAAATACGGAATTTTAGATGATGAAAGAACTTGATCTATATATGCCTTCCGGTCTTTCATAATAGCAACTATTTCTTCGGGTGAAAGTCCGCTTTGTTTAGGGTTGTGATCTGCGAAACCGATATACGAATAACCAAGAGACGCTCCTTTTTCAACCAATTCATTGTAGTCATTGATTCCCAGATCATGCGACGGCTTCAGGTCGTATGACCCGTGAATATGGAAATCACCTTTAATATGCTCCAGATTTACAACTGAAGGCAAGGTACCTGATTTTGCAATTTCAATCTCACCGGCATCCTCTCTCATCTCAGGCGGTATATACTGAAGCCCCAAAAATCCATATAGAGCTTCTTCCGTCTCAAAGGTCAGGATGTCTTCTCCATCCGGATGCTTGGATTTTGCAACTCCTTCTCCTTTCGGAACCAACGTTGTACCGCGAGCTGCTTTCAAACCGTATTCTGACAATGAATAACCTTTTTTCAATGCATATTCCCGTAATCGAATGTTGTGTGCTTTGCTGCCGGTAAAATACTGCAGCATTGATCCGTAACTTTCCCTGTCCTGCACCCGAAGATCCATACGGACATTACCTGCTGCGAGGATTGAGGCTTTACGATCACCTGCACCCTCTATCGATCTCTTGCCCGGGTATTTGAGGAAGTGATCAACGATTTTTTTTGAATTTTCGATATCGGCCATCACTGAGATATCAATATCCCCGATCGTTGATACTCGACGACGCAAAGAGCCGAGTAAATCAATCTGCTGGACTTCAGGAAGTTCTGACAGATGCTTTGAAATTTCTTCTGAAACTTCAAAAGCATACGGGAGAGGCATTCTTTCTTCTCTTCGATCCTGTCGTTCATATACATCAAGCGACTCGATAATATCATCCTGTGATTTCTGACCGAAACCCTCCAGCTCGGCAATTTGTCCGGTTTTTGCAATGTTACGCAAATCACTTATTACCGTCTCAGCATCAGTTATACCGAAATGCATGACAAGACGGAATGCTTTCTTCGGACCGATCCCGGGTACATCCATAAGTCTGAAGACTGAAGGTGGGATGCCTTTCAGTACATCATTAAAGTGAGTTGACTCTCCTTTTTCAAAAAACTCCTCGAGAGCCGATCCGATACCGGGACCGATACCCGGCACTTTGTAGAGCTTCCCTTCCTGCCAGATGTCACGAATCTCACGTGAAAGATGCTCTATCGCATCGGCGGCTTTTTCATAGGCTATAATCCTAAAACGCGATACTTTTCCGTCTTTTGATGTCGGATCTCCGACCAATGTATACGCTGCGGCGATATTTCGAAGGAGATGAGCTACCTGTTTATTTGAGTATATATCTTCAGCCATGAATACTGATATTATAGCGAAAAAGAATCAAAGTCGCTGCAGGAAAGTACTGTTATTTGAGTTCAAACTAAAGTATAATGAATCTGAAAAGATGTCCCAAGTAGAGCAACTATTACAGGCACGAAAAGAATTCGGATACCGATACGGTGAACATGACCTTGTTGTTTGTGACGAGACTCTGCTTGAACCCTTTACCCCAGGTCAGGAAAACGCTGTACAAGTCATGCTTCAGGGGGATAACCCCTGCTTCACTCGCCTTCCGCATTTTAGCGTCCGCAGTCGCTTTGCACAGATCGGCGTTAACATGACGACACTGCAAAACAACGGAGGGAATACATATTACGCAGACCTTGTCAACCACGGACCACGACCCATACGAGTCGATCAGAATATGCCCCTCGGTACTCTTTTTGAGCCTTCCATAGCAACTCACGGCAATCAGCTCCTCGAGGCAGTCAAACACTCTATTGATGTTGCAGGTAACAATTTTGTCCTGGCTGATCATCGGGGTGTGATTCAGTGGAAACCCGGCCAGCGTCCTTGCTGTACGGATAATTATGCTCTTCTTGGCATTCGTACAAATCAGGATGAGTTTTATGAAGTAGACCCTGAAGGATCTGAAATTCAAATGCCGCAAAACGGAAGCGTCCGTAAGGCAGTCTCTCAGTTCTTACGGCCGGTCTATGGTGAATCCGCCGATAATCCGTTTGCAGTCACCTCTACCGTTCCCGTATGCCTTGGAGATATGTATCTTACTCTCCTCACTCACCACTATGAGCCTCTCTATCATCTGTCTTCCGTAGTCATTAAACCCGGATCAAACTGGCAAAGTTCAAACGGCGACAATTCCGGTATACGATGTGAATATTTTTCACTTCCCGGTCTCCCGGTACAACGTCAGGACCTGCCTGATTATGTATTTTTCACTGTACATCCTGACGGGAAATGGTAATATTACTCTATGATCTTCAAAACTCAATTATCTGAACAAATTGCGAAAAAAAAATCCAATATTTGTGTAGGATTGGACTCAGATTATGAAAAACTTCCTGAATCAGTAAAAGAGAATACTTCACTTGCTGATGCCGTTTTTCAATTCAACAAAAAGATTATAGATGCGACTGCCGATATTACACCTGTATATAAACTGAATATGGTGTGCTACGCAGGATACGGAATTGACGGTCTTGTCGCTTTAAAAAAGACAAATGAGTACATTAAGAAGACATATCCTGCTGTTAAAATTATTGCCGACTCCAAGCGAAGCGAGATGCAGAGAACGGCTGAACTAGCCGCGAAGGAACTGTTTGATGAGTTTTTATTCGATGCCACGACCGTGACCCCTTGGTTCGGTTTTGATACTATAGAGCCGTTTTTGAGTTATGCAGACAAAGCTGTCTTTGTACTTTGTCATGACTCCAATCCTTCTGCGGGCGACTTGCAGGATGTCACGCTTGAATCAGGGGAAAAACTGTATGAGTATCTCACAAAGATGGTGGTCGGGACATGGGATAAAGTAGGAAATATTCTTGTGGAAGGACCTCTCACCTATCCCGGTATTTTGAAAAGAATAATAGAACTTTCACCGGATGACCAGTTTTTCCTTGCCGCAGGACTTGGCGCACAAGGCGGAAATATCGAAGATCTCAAGCTTTTTCCGAATAAAGAACGGTTTGTCGTAAATGCTTCACGAAGCGTCATTTTTGCATCACCGGCAGAAGATTTCGCAGATAAATCAAGAGAAGTTGTTGAAGATTATAGAAAAACGATCCGATCACTCTTCGAATAAGTGCATAATTCCTTCCTGCTCAATGGAGTGAGTTGCTTCATCTGCGGCTTTCTGAAGTGCCGTCTCGATCGTATCTCCGTTGACCCGTGCAGCTAAAAACGTGCCTGCGAAGATATCCCCTGCACCGGTAGAATCAACTGCATCAGTGTTTTTTGTAGTCACTCTGCATTCTTCTTTTCCGTTATGAAGATAAACAGCTCCGTCTTTATCGAGCTTTACGATCACATGTTCAATGTGCTTCATTTCTTCTTTCAGCAGTTCATACTCCAGTCTGTTTACAAATACCATGTCGGGATACTCCATATTCTTAACAATTTGTTTTCGCATGCGGGGGTTTTTGACAAACGATAACTCAGTGTCAGTAGAGAGTAATGTTCTCTCTCCTTTATGTTCCTTCACATATTCGATAAATACCTTCTGATATTCTGGCGGCATGGTCGAGACATGAATGATCTCGGCATTCTCAAGCCATCCTTCAGGAATGTCTTTCGGATTGAGATCCTGGGCAACTCCTTTTTTCAGTACCACATCACGGTCAGTCGGATCATTCAGTGAGAAATATGTTTGGATAGATTTTGCCGTTTCTTTTTCAGGAATGATATGCACTCCGTCTTTAACCACTCGTGACAACAAAAATGTGGGATCAAAATCATAGCCTACTCTTGTGACAAGGCCAACATTTGAAGTAAGAAGTGAAGCTGCACACGCAACGAAGTAAGCAGCTCCACCCGGTAAGGTGCTCTGCGATTTCGGAGTAATATTTATATCAATATTCGTATAGCCTATGATGACTAGTTTTGGGTAAGGTGACATTGTTCTCTTATTCTATCAAATACTTCGGGCATTTCATCCCAATCCGCGGCATAGATACCGAGTGATTCATCAGGGACGAATGTACCTGATTCGAGTGCCGGTGCTGTAAGCGGACCTTTGTAAACAATCTGCATAATATCAACGGCTCCGGCTTTACGATTATGTTCAATAATTGCTTTGGCAGTGCTGAGACTGTCATCAACAAGGACAATTCCTTTCGGCGTCGTACCCTTAATGGCAGCAAGAGTTTCAATTTTCCACTCCGATGTCTGGGAAAGCGGGACAGAGTTCGGTCTGAGAATCACCGGCCTATCCGGAAAACCCAATCGATGAATGAGATCTCTCTGAGTTGCAGCAAGCGTACGATCTGTCCCCGGTTTTGCAGTCAAAAATCCCAACAACTCTCCTCCATTCAGCAGTGTTTGTACTGTGTCCTGATGATAAAGATCAGCTTTTTCATTAACAAATCGTCGTTCCCGAACGCGTATCATTATTTCTTCCCATTCACCTGCTGTCATTCCAAATATTCGTGCATATTCTGCAGTCCCTCCTGCAGCTTTTATTTCATCAAGTGTCGGTAATGTACCTTTAAAACCTGCAAGTTGTGCTGCACGGGTGACAAATCCTACATGCCGACCTACAGTGTCAACAACCGTTTCATCAATATCAGAAACAATTCCGAACCCCGCTTCCATCTGTCGGAATTGTCGCTGCATGGCATCAAGTGCCTGGGCATTTTGAATTTCAATTGTGTTTGTATATGCTTCTATCATAGGTTAATCTGCAAAATAATCAGGTGTTGAATGTTTGGCTATAACGTGATGATGAGCATGATGATTTCCGTTTTTATGAGTTTGTGTTGGTTGTCGAATAACCTCCAAACCTGCTTTCTCCAATGCTGAAAGTTTTTTTCTGCTGTCTGTAAGTAAGGTAACTCTTGTAAAACCAAGTGTCATTAACATTTGTCCTACGCTTTCATAGGTACGGATATCATAATTTGGGCCAAGAAGCTCGGTTGCCGCTTTTATCGTATCCATCGGTGGCATTCCGGCATTGTAGCCGACATCAACACCTCGTTTCCCACCTTCTGTAGCCATTTTTGCCGCCATTCCATATCCTCTTCCATCTTGTGACGGGATGTGAATGATAATACCGTCTTTATTTTGAGCTTCACTGAGGGCATCATGAAGCTGTGTTCGACAATCGCACCCTCCGTCATGATAACATTGCCCGATATCACACCCCGAATCTACACGAATGGTCATTGGACCCTTTCTGCTGATATCTTCAAGAGGTGTAGCAGATATGATTTCATAGTATTTCCATGGATCTCCACCATTCACATGCACGGGGTATACATTGACATCACCAAACGAAGCATTTACCTGTCGTACTTTTCCAATAGTCAGATCGCCTGTTGACATCGCAGGGACAAATACTTCCTGCTTTAAATGATAGATATCACAGTTATCAGCAACTAGTCTGGAGCCAAAAATTCCGGCTGCCTTTTGAGCACGAGCTAAAAGAACATCTGGAGAAGCAAGCGTAGCCGGTGTAGAAATGACAGGATATGCAATATTACCTGCAATACTAGGTCTGATAATAGTTCGGGGTCTGCCACTAGGCTCTGTCAGCAGTCTGTTTAGTTCAGATACCTGAGGTGAATCAATATCTCCCAGTTTGAGTTCAATATCACTTGCCACATTCAGTTCGAAATCAGCTCCTTGCATCTCACCCTGTCCGCCGTTTATCTGTATTGCATGAAAGCTTGTATGACTATCATTATCCGAGACAATAATTGGAGTTAACCATGCATCTTCAATACCGTTATGACGAAGATCAAGAGGACCTCCACGGAAAATAGTCACACCTCTCTCTTGATGAGCAATCATCGCTTCAAGAGCCTGTTGATAATGTGCGGAAATTTCAACGGGTTGATGACCATGTTCTGCATGAGGCATATTAATTCGGTTTGAAATATGCTAATATAGTATTATTTCTACTATTTTCTATAAATTAGCAATTATTATACCATTTTTACCCAAAATTTACAATATTTTCATAAATTTTCTAATTTTTGCGTAATTTTTCATACAATATAAGAAAAACATGCACAACACGCTAATTATTGGAATTGCCGGCGGGACCGGTTCCGGGAAGACCACAATCGCTGAAATTCTCTACGATCACTTCAAAAGACAGGCCGTATATATCCCCCATGACCGATACTACAAAGATCAATCCGATAAGACAATGGAAGAGCGCATTAAGACAAATTATGATCATCCCGATGCTCTAGAAACTGATCTTTTTATTGCACATCTTAAGGAACTTCAGAAAGGAAAAGAAGTCGACATTCCGGAGTATGATTTTACCCGGCACACAAGGAGTCAAGGGACAACGACGGCAGTTTCCCCTGCCCCTCTTATCATCATTGAGGGGATACTTATTTTTGACAATCCCCTCCTCCGTGACCTTATCGATCTCAAAATTTATGTAGATGTACCTGCTGATATACGCATTTTACGTCGTGCAAAACGTGACATCGAAGAACGGGGTCGTACGCTTGACTCTGTCTATGATCAGTATGTCGCAACAGCCCGACCGATGCATGAAAAGTTTGTCGAACCAACGAAAGATTTCGCCGATATCATCATCCCTCGGGGCGGAAAAAATGAAAAAGCAGTATCAACCCTGATCCATACACTTGAGAAACGATTGGGATAATTATTAAAATCACTAATACGTTGTCATCCCGCACTTGATGCGGGATCCATAATAAAGTCAATATGAGTAAACACTATTTCGTTTACATAATGGCAAGTATGAAAGAAGGGACGCTTTATATAGGAGTTACTTCCGATTTAGTAAAGCGTGTATGGGAACATAAGAATAATATTGTAAAAGGATTTACGGAAAAGTACCACGTACACAAATTAGTGTATCATGAAGTATTTCAGCGAATTGAAGATGCGATAAAGAGAGAAAAACAACTTAAAAGGTGGAACAGAAATTGGAAAATTGAACTCATTGAGAAACAGAACCCTCAATGGCAGGATTTGTATTCTCAACTCCTATAATGGATTCCCGATCAAAGTCGGGAATGACAGTTACTAATAATTAATACTACTATGTCACAACAAGCACCATACCTAAATTTACGCGAAGAAATTGAAGATAAGATTAAAAAGAACGGTGGTTGGGTAAACGGACATGCTCATTTAGATCGAGCATACTCTATTAGTCCGGAGCTATATAAACTTGCAAATGCTTATCGGCACGAAAAATGGAAATTAAATGCCGATCTTCGTAAAAACTCAACGGTCGATGACGTGTATGACAGGATGGCTCAAGCTATAGAAACTCTCCTTGCACAGGGAGTAACCGCGACTGCAACATATATTGATGTTGATCCTGACATTGAGGACCGCTCAATCAAAGCTTCTCAAAAGATAAAAGAGAAATATGGAAAAGACATCATTATTAAAACAATGAATCAATCCAGTTATGGCCTTTTTGATCCGGAAGCAAAAAAATGGTTCGATGTTGCTATGGAATATGTAGATATCGTAGGAGGTCTTCTCAAAGCAGATGAAGGCCGGGAGAGCGAGCATCTGGACATATTATTCAGTGAAGCCAAAAAAAGAAACAAAATGGTCCATATTCATGTTGATGAACTCAATATTCCTGAAGAAAAAGAAACAGAAATGGTTGTAGATAAGATAATGGAACACGGATTACAAGGAAAAGTTGTTGGGATTCATGGCATTTCTATCAATTGTCATCCGAAAGAATACCGTGAAAATCTGTATAAAAAAATCAAAGAAGCTGAAATGATGTTTGTTGCCTGTCCTATGTCCTGGATAGATGCAAGAAGAAGCGAGCAACAGGCACCAATTCACAATCCGGTTACACCACTTGATGAAATGCATCCTCATGGAATTACCGTCGCTGTTGGACTCGATAATATTGCAGATTTGTTCAAACCATACAATGATGCAAATATGTGGAATGATCTGCGACTCTTATTTGAAGCAAACCGTTTTTATGATGTTGATGAAATAGTAAAAATCGCGACGGTAAACGGAAGGAAAGTCCTCGGACTGGAATAATCTGCTTTGAATAAAGCAAAGGGGCCGATATCTATCGGCCCCTTTTTAATATCAAATTGACCACTCTTAAGATCTATGCACGCGTGCAGATTGAAGCTTTTCAACAATCTCTTTTGCTACTCCGACTGAGGTGACCAGTTTTGTATTGGTCTTGACTGCCATTTGTCTGATAACGGATCCGTCAGTAAGCTCCTTTTCCGGTCTATCTTCTTTATCAGGATCAGTTGCGATGTTGATAATCAAATCAAACCTGTTGGCTTCAAGAAGATCTTTCAGATTCGGCTGTTTATTAGTATCTGAAATTTTGTGAACAAGAATGGCCTCAATTCCCTCTCTCTTGAGAAATTTATGCGTCTTGTAGGTGGCATACAGTTTGTATCCCATCTTTGCAAGTGTATGAATACTGCTTTTCAGCTTCATTTTGTTCTCGCGCTTTCCGATTGAGAGGAGGACTGTCTTCTCCCCTCTTTGGGCAAGTCTCATCTGAAGAGTGAAGAGCTCGATAAAGCCCGGTGAGGCATTTTGATTAAAGGCACTTGATGCCATGAATGTCGCCAGTTTTTCCTCAAAGATCGTATTCGGAGTCTCCACCGCGACTGATTCGGCTGTTCCTTTGTAGAGTTTTACCGTCACTTTACCGGAAACCTTATCATTCTGATGCTCGATGTAAGCATTGAGATGCTCCACATACGGTTCATACCAGAAACCGGCATACACCGCATATGCCCAGCGTGTATCAACTTCTGACTTAAACTCATTCTCCATACGGGTTGAGACGTATTTTTCAATATTTCGATGTGCCTGAATGATGATTTCTGCTGCCGGTGCTTCATAAATGCCCCGTACTTTCAGTCCGACAACACGATCTTCAATATGATGTGTGATTCCCACACCGTGCTTGGCACCGACCTTATTGAGATGAATGATCAAGTCAGAAAGTTTCATTTGTTTTCCGTTTACCGCGACCGGAAGCCCCTTGACGAATTCAATCTCGACAAACTCAGGTTTATCGACGGCATTCTCAGGAAGTGTTGAAACCTGCAGAATATCCTTGAGTGGTGGGATAAGTCCCGGATTCTCAATTTCTCCTCCTTCTCCGGTCACTCCCCACATATTGTCATCCCAAGAATAAGGAATTTCCTTGGTTTGCTTCACGGGGATATTATGCTCTTTTGCGTACTCTAGCTCTTCATCACGGCCCATTCCCCACTCTCTTACAGGGGCAATAATTTTGATATCCGGGTTGAGAGCAAGTGCAATCCCCTCGATTCGTACCTGATCATTCCCTTTTCCGGTACAACCGTGAGCAACGGTATCTGCTCCTTCTGAGGCTGCCACTTTTACTGCCCATTTCGCAAGAAGCGGTCGGCCGATCGGCGTTGAAAGATGATAATCTCCCTGATACGAAGCATTTGCCTTGATTCCTTTTGCAATATATTCATTGGCAAACTCATCTTTTGCATCTATTACCATGGCTTTAATCGCACCCAGTTTCAAAGCCTTTTTTCTGATTTCCTCAAGATCATCAGCCTGCTGGCCGATATCAATGGTGAGTGCCACAACTTCGGCATTGTACTCCTCCTGAATCCATTTGAGCATGACTGATGTATCAAGTCCGCCTGAGTAAAGAAGAACAACTTTCTTGACTTCTCCCTTTCGGCCCTCATACGACGAGACTTTCACGTAGTCTTGTTTTTTTTGCATAAATCTGAATGTAAATTGGTAATAAATTTATAATTTTTGTAAAAGAACGGAGATTATTTCATAAAAATCATATACCTTTATGCAATAAAAGTCAATTTTTGCCGATATTCCGATATTTCTATAGCCGAAAAGAAGTTAGGGCTGAGGAACGTAGATATGAAAATGAGGAATACCCGATGCAGTTTGATACGCAATATTATTTTCATAACATACCGTCTCATCAGGACAAATTTGCTGTGACTCAAGAAAATTACAGATATATTGTTCTGCATCTTCCAGTACATCTCCATCCAATATCCATAGGACATAATGACGGGCGTCCTGAACAGCATAGGGAAATTTATTTTCCATCAGAACAAAGCCGGAATCACCTGCCAGTTGTCTGATTTCGTCTTCAATTGATCTGCCTTCAGATAATAACTGCTGTTTGTATGCCTGAATGGCAGCTTCATCCTCTGCGGATCTCGGTATCCAGTACTCCGCTCTCTGTAAACTGTCATACAGATTGCGCAAATCCTGAAGAGTAGGATTCCGTAACGGTCGATGTTCTGAAGCTTTGAGGCCATGATAGGGATTTCTTCGAAGTATTACCGATTCCATAGTTATATTTTCTGCCAAACAATATAAGTATTAGTCGGAAATCGTGCTCGTATATCAATAATCTGTCCTGCGGTATTCGATAAAACCATTCCGCTGTTTACCCCGATGTCATAATGACTAATCGACTCAGTGAGTACTGAATCAAATCCGAACTGCTCAGCCATTTGTGCCAGATCATCAGCAGAGCTGTCACCGTACATTTCATGGATTTCTGAGTTCCACATGCTGTTTGATTCTCTATAGGAAGAATGGAACAACAATTCTCCCGCAAGCCAAGCAGGAAGTGTAAACTTATTATCTTCCTTAACAACTATTGGACCTGTTTGAGCAGGTTCAAATTGATACAGGAAGCGTTTGACAAGACTATAACTGCTTAGCGTCTCAACGGGAGCTTCCATGAGTGCCTTCAGATCATCAATTACTTCTCCGTTTGTGCAATCAGCCTCAAGAAGCATAAGCTCATCCGGATTATCAGGACGGCCCACATAATCCCGACCTAAGACATAACCTCCCGGTTTGAGTACCCGCCTGATTTCCCTGATAAGCTGATAACAGTTTTCCTTGCTAAAAGCTCCCGCTTCTGTCACAGGAAAACTGAATATTTCATGAAAAAATGAAGAATGCATAACTGCATCCATACTCTCTGAAGCAAGCGGCATTTCGACTACATTGGCACGAATATGCGCAAATCTCCGGGCAAAATCTGTATTTTGCAATACTTTATCACGCCCTTTTCTCAAAAAATTCATATCCAAGTCAGTTTCAATAAAGTGATAGTTGTCTGGTAAATTGGCAGCCAAATCAACCGCAAGACTGCTGGTACAAGACCCCAGATCAAGTATTTTGCAGATTCTTGACTGATCAAATTCAGACGGGGGAAGAAACCGCTCAATCATGGGAAGGAAAAACTGAGTTTTGTAGCGTACACTTGATGCCATCGCTTCACCATACTGATCACGGGCTACGTCATTCGTATGTTTGGCGATGTCAAGCATGGAGACAGCTTCCAGTTTCATATTAGGATAAAATAAATGGCTCAATTTGATGTTGAACATCTTTCTGACAACCCATCCTCATAATTTCCCTTGTCATCATCCAGGTTCTTCCCAAGCCGCTTCCGCCTTCAAAATCTTTCCCTCTCCCCCATGTTGCATCACTCATTGAATCTTCAATAAGAACAGCTTGTCCCGTAAATTCTAAGAGTTCACGGATCGGATCAAACTGATCAGCTATGGCAAGCGTCGCTCCCAACATCGCCATTTCTTTCATATCATTCCAATCTGGACGTATAGCTTCGGGATATTTACCGCTTGTCATCTTTGCTACCTTCGGAATATGTGCTTTTTGAATTTTGTCTACAATACTGATATCAGTTTTGAAAAACTTGCTTGATTGATATGCGTGCTCAAGCGATTTCCAGACTCTTCCCAGATATTCATATCCTCCGGTTTGCTTCGGCAGCATATACCACCCGGAAAGCATTCGGTAAACTTCACCGTGCTGTTCTCCCGGTTTATAAAAAAGTGCTACCGGAGGGTCAAACATGCCGATATGCTGTTGAGATCGTACCGATTTGAAGTAATCTGCAGGGTCACCGTATTGCGGAGCTACTGCCTTAAGGTTGGCAAGTGCTGCCTGAGTAGCTGCCTGGATCTCATTATACCCATAATAATCTCTCATTTTGTGCCATTCCTGGGCTATACGAGAAAATTCTTTTCCTGTTTGTGGCTGATTTTCAGTTGTCATGTCAAAAATGAAACTATTACAGTATATATAAAATATATCCTATAATTATATCATTTAATCCTTTTAAATCAAGTTTGTCAGGCGGGAAGATTCCTCTTCCCGCCTGACTTACTCAGACTTACTTACCTCGCAACTGCCGGTAGATAAACAGACTTGATGTGAGCCGGGCGTGAATCACGATCCAAATAATCCTCAACCCCATCATGATCAGTATCGACCCAGTCATAGCGGCCATCACCGTTGATGTCCACCTCCAAAGAGGTACCGACACCGTCTCCGTCATCATCATCATCCATGTAATCCTTGATGCCGTCGCCGTCCGTGTCGCGGGCGTCTCCCGGATTGCCGTCACCGTTGGGATCAGCCTGTTCCTGGCCGGTCGGGACGCGGTCCCGATCAAGATCCGGATATAAGCTGTAGTCCAAGTTCGGCAATGTCCCGAAGAAGCACTCGGCACCCGCCGGCCGGCTGTAAGACCAACCCGGACATGCGCCGTAGTCCTCAGGAGTTTGCGTTTCAAGATACGAAACACCGAACCGGTAGCCATTGCCCTCCGGATGAGGCTCGATCAGGACGATTTCGAATGTCATCGTCATGAGTCCACCCTCAGGATCGTCATACAGGAGCGTATACAGGCCGTGGCCGTTGTTATCAAACGGGACGTCAATACTGACCGTACCATTGGATAACTTCTTCTCCAAGACGACGCCGTCGCTGCGTACTTCCTGGATACGCATTTCCCAGTAAGACTTGACTTCAGGGTGAGTATAGAAAATGCGTTTCCCGTCACTGTAACGGCGCGTTGTGAAACCATGCTCCGGGATCTGGACGACGAGTGGCTGCCACTGACCGTCGGTCCGGAGCGAACTTTCCACCCAGCTTCGATCTACGCACCACTGTCCGAGCGACGTATACTCCACAGTCATACGGCTGAAGCCGTGCTGACTGCATGTATACTGCCACCAAGACATGCTGGTTTCGTAGTCTGAGAGCTGGCTGTACTTGTACACCTTCCATGCTCCGTCTCCGACACCCACGATGAAGGTGGCTGCCGCTGCAGGCACTACCACGACTTCACCTGTTGCAGCCGCGATCCCGGGGATCGCCCGGGCGGCCGTTGCCAAACCGGACATCACACCGGATCCATACTGAACTATCGGGGGCAGGATACGCCGGACTTCACCGAACTGCGATGCTGCATACCGGGTCCAGACCCGAAGCGTCACGTCAACTTCACCTTTGAGTACCCGTAGACTGCTGAGCGGCGCACCGCGCCGTAATGCCTGCCGATAGGTCTCACGGATAAAGTCGTCCGTTTCATCCGCGTCGAAGATCAGGACGCGAATACGGGATGGGTCGACTTGACCCGACTTGGCATAGATCTCGGTGCCTCCACGAAACGGAGCACTCATCTCTGAAGCTTTCATCTCAAGGCCATAAACGACCTTTGAGTTGACCGCTTTCTCCATGATTGCATTGCCCGCCACTTTGAGGTTCCAGAGATCCAGCTTAGACTGTGTCCATGAACGGAGTGCTGTATAGCCTTCGCGCTTGACGGGACCGAGAGACGGATTCGCGAGCTTCTGGTCCCATTCAGCAATCGCACGTTGCGCGGCGACCGGATCAAAGCCACGGCGTGACACAAAATCCTTGCCGTATTCTTTGACCCAGTCAATGTACGGGGACATCCACGGGCCGGTGTTCCCGTACAAATTACTCAATTCCTTGGCATGGGGATTCCAGCCAGGAAGGAACCGGGAACTGAAGCATTCTCCGCCGCAGCCCGCTTCCATCAAATATCGGATGGAAGCGAAACCGTGCTCGGAATACAGAGGCCATGCTGAGTCCACCCTGTAGAAGATTGTCCCGGCGATGACCGGAATCATCACCACACCGGGATCCGTCTGATCGGTGATCGTATGAACATCGATGATCACATCATCAGGGTTCACAGGCTCCTTGCAGTAGATCAAACCTACTTGATCTACTTCGAGTCTGACCTGCGAGTCAATGGACGACGTGTCCATGTACAACGAACCCGGGTTGAGGTACACCTGACTGAGCTTCACATCACGCGTCTGCCATTGAGTGGAAAGGTCAAGCACGTTGATCGATGCCAAGCCAATCCGATGGGGAGCGGATATAAAGAACTGCACAGCTGCCGCACCTGAGATACTGCCTGATCCGCGGAAACTGACACGCAAATACATCTCTGTCGCATCGGGATCCACATTCCAATCCTGAGTGATTGAGACAGTATTCTGGTACGTCTTCTTGTAGTGCCGACTGCCGCTTGGGGCACTGCCGTCTTGAATGGCCTGCCACCCGTTGGGTGCACCTTGTTCATCAAGGCGGTTGGCCCAGAAGCACTCCCTCGCTTGAGTCTCCTCCACACTTGCAGTTTGCACCCCGAAGGTGCCCGGCTGTTCCGCGGCGTTCGGGAGTTCT
The DNA here is from genome assembly GCA_964394215.1 of uncultured Gammaproteobacteria bacterium. Lineage (GTDB taxonomy): Bacteria > Patescibacteriota > Microgenomatia > UBA1406 > GWC2-37-13 > UBA1450. The sequence continues at coordinate 8,263 of CAYMVU010000001.1, read as the reverse complement.
GCGTTGGAAGTCGGTGCGAAAAGAAGTGCCGGATCAACCTCAGTTGACGCTGCACGCGCCATGGGAAACAGCTCCGCCGGATCCTGCCATCCATCAGGATTGATAGTGATGACGGGATTTTCCGTGGGCTCAGATTCCTGTGCGAGCAATGGTACGGCATTTCCGAAAACGAGCGAAAGAACTACGAGGATCGAGAGGACTTTCCATCCCACATCAAACTTCTGTCTTGTTTTCATGATCTGCCCCCTCCTTGAGGGCATACGACAGTTCTTGACGATAGACAATACTTTCCAGAGACGAATCATAGGGTTCGCCTATCCCTTGAGGAATTTCTTTACCCAAATTCCCAAAAGGGTCCGGATACCTCTTCCCTATCCGGAGGGGTCCTGCTGATACAGTCGTTATTCTGTTGTTTGTTCCTTTCTCAAGAGCTGCTAAATTCCATCCGTCACGATTGTCGGATTTCTTTGGTGCAGCCACCTCTTGAAAAGCTGCAAACAGGGAATGACCTGTCCCCTATTTGCAGCCCTCAAGAAGTTTCAGGAAAGAAACCTTGTAAGTCTGAGTTGTTAATGTGCGAAAACCTTAATGTGTTTGCAAGCTATTTGCATTCACAGGTAATCACTCAAAGCTCAAGAATTATTCACATAGACAGCTTTTGCCTATGGGATATTCTTCTTAAGCAAATCTTTATAACTCCTTTTTTCTTAAAAAAAAACCTCCCCTAACCGGGAGGTTTACTGTGTCAAACGCACCTCCCTGTCTTCAAAAGACAATAAGTGTAAGGAGGGCGATGATGAATGATTCCATTCTAAAATACATATTCAGTGTGTAATTATAACACAGAGAACAGAAATCTTCAATAGTCAACAAGTTTTGTGAATGCTTTACCGAAACAGCATTTCCTACGGAGAATACGATTTTTGAAGTATAATATAATCTCGCATGCTGGAGTGGCGGAATGGCACCCACCGAAATATGGCGCGATGTTGGAATGGCAGACAAGTCAGTCTCAAAAACTGATGAGGGTAACCTCGTGAGGGTTCGACTCCCTCTCGCGCCACATATTTTAGGCGGGTCAAAAACCTGTAGGCCTCGGCCTGTGTGGGTTCGACTCCCACCTCCGGCACCATGCTCGAACCTAATTGATACATATCTATGTCATATCAATTTACTTTTTCTTCATAAAATCCTGATATACTGAAAGTACATGGAATTAGTTATACTATTTGCCGTAATTGCTGGCATAGTTATCTTCGTTTTCTCCGCTGCATATTCCTCTATTCCGTTCTTACCGACTCACAGTCGAGATCTGGAAACGGTTGTAAAAAAGCTATATCTCAAAAAAGATCAAGTAGTTATTGATCTGGGAGCCGGTACCGGTACTGTTATCTTTGCAGCAGCATCTGAGGCTCATAAAAAAGGGCTAAACACTGAGTTTATCGCAATCGATATCAACTTTATGCTTGTTATATTCATGTGGATCAGATCTTGGTTCCATCCGCATGGTAAGCATATTACCGTCATGCAGGGTGATCTTTTTAAAATGGATTATGAGCGTATGATCGAGCCTTATCACAATATTGTATTCTACATGTACGTATCTCCGTGGGTAACAGACACATTTGCTGATCTTATTAAAGAGACGAAGAGACAAGCCTCTCTTCACTCTTACCGCTATCCTGTCAAACGGATGAAGCCTGCAGAAACAACGGGCGGTGAACACAAACTCTACTCCTATAAAATCAATTCCTGATTCATCCTGGACTTTTCTTTAGCGGATTATTACAATAACCTATGCTTTCATCAATTGTCGCTTTCGATAAACAAATCACTTCAATTATTTCATCCTCGCTTCCCCACAACGGGTTCTTTGATTTCTTTTTCTCCTTTCTATCACTGCAGGGATTGACAGTCATCATCTGGATAGTCCTTTTTGCCTATTTTATCTACAGAGAACGGTTTGACAATACGCATAGAGAATTTATTATTTCTTTTCTTGCAAGCTTTCTGACAACCAGTTTTCTTGTAAATATCATCCTGAAGAATATTGTCATGCGGGAGCGTCCCTGGGTCGTTCAACAAATTTCTGAGGCAATTTGTCCCAGAGATTTCAGTTTTCCGTCCGGTCATGCTTCAGGAGCATTTGCAGGAGCAATAATTTTTGCACACTTTGACCCCAAACGAAAATGGCTCTATTATGGGATTGCAAGTCTTATATCGCTTTCCCGTATCTATCTCACCTGCCATTACTTCCTTGATGTGATCGTTGGGGCATTGATAGGCTTTTTGGTCGGTTGGATGACTTTAAGGATACTTTCTCATAGAAAGATAATATAGGTTGTTGTAATAATGTATACACCACCTCTTTCTGAGTTTGACACAAGGTATTGATTCGGGTATTCTGAATGTATGAACAATGATGAACCTACTCAACCAACTCCTGAAGTTCCTCAAACGCCAACACAAATACCACAGACACCAGTGCAACCTGCGTATAATTCTTCAGTTCAATCTGCACCGATTCAGCCTGGGTCATCACATAAACCAATGCTTATTATCGCAGTTGCCGTCATTCTTCTTGTTCTGGCAAGTATCGGAGGCATCATCTGGATGAGTATGTCCGCGAAGCGTGAACTGCAGCAGCAGGTACAGACTCAGGTAAAAGAATTGACTGCCCTGGAAAAATCTTATAGATCAGTACGTACTATTCTTGATGAAAAAACACCAAGCCCTGAAGCAGAGACCACAAACCTCTTGAAAGCCCGTCCGAGCAAGATAAGCGACGTAGATGCCAACGTTCTGGGAGCAGAAGAAGACCTGAATATCGCACTGAATAGAAAACTGGCCGATCAATATAAGAAAGGTCGTACTTCGCTTACCAATATCGCGTCGATAAACACAAAAATTGCCAACGTATATCAGGGAAACCCGTTAGTTAAACCGTTTTTACCAGATGCAACCTCTCTTATTTCCGATACCAAGGACTTTGCAGCTCAATCTGACGCTCTTCTTGCCTACCTTACCCAAATCAACAACCTTGAAATTTCTTCAAAAACATTAGGATATCAGATCGGTTTGGCTTTACAGGAATCGATTCTGAGAAATGCTGATCCCGACTCTGTAGCCAATTTCAAAAGCAAAGTAAATGAACTGGATGATATTTATGAAGATTATAAAGCAATCGATACCTCAGAATTACCTGAAGATCTCAAAACCGGTCATGATGAAGCGGTTGCCTCCTTCAATAAAGATGTAGCAGTCTTTTCTGAACTTGTTACCGCTCTTGAGCGAAAAGATGCAGATATGCTACAACAAGCTATCCAATCATTGATTATTCAGGGTGAAAGCGAATCTGCAGCTGCCGAAATTGAGGTAAGAAGCTTCTGGAACGAACATGAAACGATAAATAAAGCAACCTCTATGAGAGAAGAATGGCAGCGATTCGGTGAAGACATGCTCGGAATTACCTTTTAAGAGACCGGCGTTTCAGGCAAGGCTCTCATAATCGGTTGAACCGTTTCTTCCGTAATACTTTCAGGAGTAAAATCCAATCCCTCAAATAACTGCTGTTGGATTGTGTGAAGATATCCCGACATCTCAACAAAAAAATCATGACGGCTTATACCTGGCTTATTGAGCTTGAAGCGTTTATTCCCGTCCGAAAGACGCGATTCAAGTGTCGTCACTCCTTGAGGCTCTACCCGCATATCGGCATATGCTGCTATTTTCCAACCATAATCCCTGCTTTCTGCATTTCGTTTTGCATTGGAAAACCCGATTGCATCAATCAGGTCCAGTATCCGATCTTTGCCCTTGATATCCTTCAAAACTTCTTTGGCAATTTCGACAGTTGCTATGTGCTCATCCGTTCCGTACTTCTTGATAAAGTCATCTTTTACTCCTTGCCAATACTCTACTCCCTCCGGCTGAAAGAACTCCGGAAATAGGTTCATATTAAATTTGATAATATTCCCCATATCATGGAGAAGACATGCCATGACAATCTCCCGTTGTTCGCTTTTGCCTTCTGCAATATGACTCGATAGGTACTTACCTATGGAAGCGACCCGATACTGATGAAGCTGTAGAGCAGGCGTGATGCGGTATGTCTTATATATATCTTGGATTGTCATACTGTCAATTGTATCAAAACAATGATGATAAATGAAAAATGCCTGATAACTCTAGAAACTATATCCTATCACTTTCTTTGATATGCCTTTGCATAACATCAAATATACTTTATACTGTATACTAAATACTTAATATCAGTTTTTGTTTACATGTATATACTCTATTTATCTTCCAACCAATCAAAAGAAATAAATGACTTTATCACTTCTACTCTCAAAAAGCTGAAGCACACTGTTTCAAACGGTACATTTTTACCGGATGCCAAAGACAAATCATCGAAACTGGCTAAAATTACCCGTGAAATTAAAAAATCGGATGCGTTAGTAGTTGAGGGCAGTACAACAAATTTTGATCTGGGAAGACTTATGACTCTGGCTATTTTTCAGCACAAACCGCTTCTTATCCTGCAGGAAAAAGGAAAAGAACAGGATGTTGAACTCGGGGCCAACAGACTGGTCAACAACAAAACATATACTCTCAAAAAATCGGCAGACTTTGAGAAAAAAATTGAAGATTTTATAAAAGCCGTAAAAAAACAACGCCTCACCTATCGATTCAATCTTATGTTGAGTCGTGACATCAATTCATATCTTATGGATCAGGCAACTGATAAAGGAATCAGTAAGGCAGATTACATCCGTAGCCTGATAATACAGGATATGAATGCATAGGCTACTATTCGTTGTGCATGTGTCGTTTTTCGTAACGTGTATCTATGAACGTTCGACGTTACACGAATAACGAACAATGTTTCTACAACTCCATACTTTTTTCCACGGAATAGAAGCGTACGCGATCACCGCGGAACATCAGATCAATTTCACCGGTTGATCCGTTTCGGTGTTTGGCAACACTGATTTTTACCATACGCTGACTTGAATCAAGAAGATCATCACTTTCATCTTCTGCATAGATAAACATGACAACATCCGCATCCTGTTCAATTGCCCCCGACTCACGAAGATCCGCAAGCATCGGCTTTTTATCACCTCTCTGCTCTACCGCACGCGAAAGCTGCGACAGGGATAATACCGGAATTTGGAGTTCGCGCGCTAAATTTTTCAAACCCTGGGAAATATACGATACCTCCTGAACACGCGATTCAAACCTCTTTCCCCCATTGGCAAGCTGGAGATAGTCGACCACCAAGAGATCCAGACCCTTCTCGGCTTTCAGTTTCCGTGCTTTGGTTCGCATCTCAAGAATGGATAAACCGGGTGTGTCGTCGATAAAAATCTGCGCTTCCGAAAGCTCTCCCATCGCAGTCACCAACTTTTTGGTATCATCTTCCGTGAGTTTTCCTGTTTTCAGACGCCATGCATCAATATCTGCCTGTCCGACTAACAATCGATCCACCAATTCCTCCTTACTCATTTCAAGTGAGAAAAAACCGACAGGCTTTTTTTCCTTCATCGCGGCATGGAGTGCAATATTCAGTGCAAAAGTTGTTTTCCCGACTCCGGGACGGGCTGCCAGAATAACAAGATTGGATTTATGCAGACCGGCAAGTTTGTTGTCAAGTGCTGCAAATCCTGTGGGGATACCGCTATTGGTTTTACCGGTTTTCATAAACTCTTCAAGTTTGGCAAAACTCTCAGTCAGAATCTCTTTCATCGGTACGAAATCCCTGTGCTGATATTCTTGTGCGAGCGCAAAAATTGAGGACTCTACACTGTCAATAAGCTCCTGTATATCTCCCTTATTTTCAAAAGCGTTTTCAACCGATCGGGATGCCACCTCAATCAATTTCCGCTTTGTATACATTGCGCGAACAATATGAGCATACTGCTCAACGTATGCAGACGTTGGTACCGAATTTAGGAGTTCTGTCAGATATTTCGCCCCTCCGGCATCTTTGAGCGTTCCGTTCGTGGTCAACTTGTTTTTGAGTGTCACCACATCGATAGGCTGCTGCTTTTCAAAGAGATCTAGCATACTCTGGTAAATAAGCTGATGTTCACGACTGTAGAAATGTTCAGGCCGCAGATATTCAGCTATGAGAGATACTGCTGAAGAGTCAATAAGAACTGCACCGAGTGCTGATTTCTCCGCTTCGCTATCGCTTGGCGGTGTTTTATAAAAGCTGGATTGATTGGCCATATTAGCTCATGAGATGAAGAAATATTGTATCTTCAGAAGAACCAATTAGATACTGAGTACCACCACCTGTGTGCTCTCCGGATTTAATTGGTCTTTTTTCACAGTTATTTTGTCTACCGGCTGGACATCTTCTGCCCCGATTTCTTTCAGGAATACGGCAAGGTCCTGCAGGTTTGCGAATGTCTCCTGATTCAGTCCCGGATGATTGTAATGCATCGGAATTACCATGGAAGGCTCAATTTGATTGATGACTTTGACGGCATCTTCGGCATTGATCGTGAAAAATCCGCCGACAGGAACCATCAGTATGTCAACAGCTCCGATCTGTTCTGTGATTTCATCATTCAAAAGATGTCCGAGATCTCCGCAGTGAAGGACAGAAATGTCATTGTCTTCGAACTTATACATCACATTTGCACCTCGCTCTACCCCCTCTTTTGAGTCATGAAATGTACCGAATCCGGTAATACGGACCTCGTTTTTTTCATATTCTCCCGGCCATGTAAGGACTAAGGGTTCTCCTTTTATTCCCTCAACGTAATTATGGTCTCCGTGATCATGAGACACAGTTACAATATCTGCTTCCGTTTTGGGGAATTTCATGCCGGTACTTTCAGCACTGAAAGGATCTGTCACGATTTTTGCATTTTTGGTTTTTATGAAGAAGGATGAGTGTCCGAGATATTTGATGTCCATAGTAGTAAAGAGGATATCAAAAAGGCGGGTTTTATTCAACTGTATTCTCAAAAAAAAAGACGGTCCCTCAAGGACCGTCTGGGTTTGAGTAAGCGGTTATTTCTTTCTTCCGCCGGTCAGTGCCTTGACAGGAATACGTTTCCGTTTGGCTTCCTCTGCTACTTTGGCGCTCACTCGGATAACACCGTCTTCTACGTGTGCCTCCATAGTTTGCGGATCGATGGTGCGTGGAAGGGTTGTTGAGTAATCAAACGATGAAACTCGATCCTGTCGGTATACAACAGTTTTCTTTTCTTTCTCTTCCTGAGATTCTTCATATCTGGCATGTATATGAAGTACCCCGTTTTCATACTCGACATCGACATTCTCTGCCGGGACACCAGGGACAGCAGCTTTTACAACCACTGCATCATCTTCCTCATACACATCAAGCCCTTCTGTCATAGCCGGTTGCAGCCAATCTTCATCCCACTCTGAAAAGACCGGTCGAAACATCATGCGGGCAAGCGGTGAAGATAGTTTCAGATTTGCCATATGTTTTTCACCTCCTTTCATTAGAAACTGTTAACGAATGAATAGCGAGTTTACTGTTTCTAACATCCGCCGAAGCGAATATCTCGTTTGTGAGGCTGAAGAACTCAAAACGCATATATCGAAGGCGGAATCCCCGCTATTTCGAACTTATATTAGCAGTCTAACAAATTGTTTGCCAATTTGTCAAGAAGAATTTGGAAAGAACCAATATGTTTGCGGTGTTTCTATTCAGGCCTGCACACCCTATCGATGAATTGTTCGCGCTGTCTCTCCGGAAGGCTTTGAATCATTTTTTCAATTACCTGAACGATCGTTTTGTCATAGATGTAGTCCATTGTAGAATCAGCGGTTTTATCTATCGTCTGGTCAGCAGCTTTTGTCGCCTCGCTTTGTACTTCGTCTTTGACGCTGTTTAACGCGGTAAAAACACCTTCACTCTCCACCTCATTCTTAAGCTCACGGATTTTTTCGTTTCCGATAAGCCGGTTTTTCATGCCAAGCACAGCCTCAACTGTTTTTGATCCTTTCTCTTCTGTTATTTCAGGGGCTTTTCTGGAATAAACGTGTAAAAACAATGCGCCGAGAGAGACTATCCCAATGAGAAAAAACACCTTTATATAGAGACCGATCGGAGTTTTTTCTTTTTCAAGAAGCTTTTCTAAATCTTCATCTGTGTAGTCCATACCTTAACTATATCAAATCAGCGTGTGTGTATGGTAAAATTGTGACTTAAGCGGGTACGTGCCCGAATGGTTCAGTGGTAGAACGCATTCTTGGTAAGAATGAGGTCGGGGGT